>DATNKN010000194.1:0-11339 GCA_035603375.1 Solirubrobacteraceae bacterium | reverse complement strand
CTCGACCGCGGCGGGATCGCGGTGGTTGTCGGCATGCACCGAACTGGCCATGATAAGGCGTCTCACCTGGGCTTTGACCACTGCCGTGAAGACGTTTGCGTCTATCTGCACGTTCTGTGGATAGATGCGCATACGCCGCTCGACGGGGTCAGCCGGTGAAAATCTGCGGGCGAGGTGAATGACCGTGTCAACTCCAGCCATTTGTGCCCACAGGACCTCGTAGTGGGATATGTCCTCAGGCAGATCCACACCCCTGATCCGGTACTTGTCGCCCAAGCCACGCCGCAGCACCGAGCCGATGATCCCCTCGGAGCCGGTGATCAGAATCGTACGCATCCAGCCGAGCTATCCCTGAGCTTGCCTTTCGCTGCGCTCCTGCTCTCGTGCACGCCGGTACTCGTTTACGACGATCTCGGTGAGCTCCTCGACGGAGGTCTCGTTCGTTGGCTTGTCGAGTGTGATCACCCCGTCTTGGATCATGCTCACGCGGTCGCACGCCTGCAGCACGTGAACGTAGTTGTGGAGGATCATGATGATCGACACTCGGCCCTCCGCCTTCAGCCGCGCCACGAGATCGAGGATCATCGAGCCCTCCTTGGCGCCCATGGCCGCAAGCGGCTCATCGAGCAACAGGATGTCGGCGTCGGAGTTGACCGTGCGCGCGACCGCGATCGCTTGTCGTTGCCCGCCGGACAGGCGCGCGACCGCGACGTCGATCCGTGGGATGTTGATCCCGATCTCATCGAGCGCCGTGCGGGTCTCCCGCTTCATCCGCCGGTTGGCGAGCAGTGGGATCGGGTGATGGACGTGCTCGCGACACAGAAACATGTTGTGGTAGACAGACAGTTCGTCGATCAGCGCGAGGTCTTGAAAGACAGTGTCGATCCCTTGGCTGCGCGCATCGTCGACGCCGCGGGGTCGGTAGGGCTCTCCGTGCAGGAACATCTCGCCTGAGTCCTGCTTTTGAAAGCCGCTGATGGTCTTGATCAGGGTTGACTTGCCCGAGCCATTGTCGCCCAGCAGACCAAGCACCTCGCCCTTGCGCAGGTGCAGATTGACGTCGCGCAGCGCGGTCACGGGGCCAAAGCGCTTGGAGATGTGCTCGACTCTGAGCACATCATCGGGCGCCGAGGTTGGCGGGACGACAGTCTCGATCGGTTGCGCGTCAGCCACTGCCATGCCCTCTGCGAGCCCGTTGAACGTAGACGTTGACGGTCATCGCCACGATGATCGCCAGTCCGAGGTAGAACAGCTTGTAGTTGGCGTTTACCCCTTGGAGGATCAGACCGTCTTGGAGAATCCCAAGGAACAGCGCGCCAATCAGCGCGCCGATCACGGTGCCCGACCCGCCGGCCAGCAGTGTCCCGCCGATCACCGCCGAGGCGATCGCGAAGAAGAGGATTTCGTTTGCCCCAGAAGGGTCGGGCTGGACGGAGCCGGCGCGGACGGCCTCGAGGATCCCGACGAGCCCGGCGGTGAGACTGCAGAGCACGAAGTTGCGAATCGTTATGAGCCTCACCGAGACGCCCGCCTCGGCCGCACCTAGCTTGTTGGAGCCTATCGCCACGGTATGCAGCCCCCAGCGCGTGAACGTGAGCGCGGTTTGCAACAGGAACACGATCACGATCGCCCAGATGAACTCCGAGTATGTACCGGCGCCAAAGATTTTGGCGAACGTGCCGACGTGGTTGACCGTTTCGGTGAGGAAGATGTGGTGGCCGTTGACCACGTGTTCCACCTTCACCGTCGTTTGGTGAACTTCCGCTCCAGGCGTATTGACCGGCGCGCCGTGAGAAATGATCAGACTGAGTCCCTCGAAAGTGAACAGCATCCCAAGCGTAGCCACGAATGAGCTGATCCCGACGACCGCGGTAAAAAAGCCGTTGACGGCACCTACCGCCATACAACACAACAGCGCGATCACGACGCTTGGCACGAGCGAGATCCCGGCGGTGGACAGCTTGTAGAACAGGATCGGAGAGAACAGGTACATCGCGCCGATCGACAGGTCGATCTCGCCAAGGATCATCACGAACACCTCGCCCGCCGCGAGGATCGTAAGCGGCGCGAAGTATGGCAACAGCGTCTTGAAATTGGCTCCCGTCAGGAAGTTGCTGGTCTCAAGCGAGAAGTACACCGCCGTGACGATTGCCACGACAATGATGCTGCCCTCGCGCAGAGATAGCACGCGCGCCAGCGGACCGTGCGTGTCAAAGGAGCGCGCCCGCGGTTCCGGGCCCTCCCCGCTCGCCTGGCTCTCAGAGGCAGGCGGTCCCCCTGTCACGCTGGACACCTACGAGCTCCTCCGCTTGGCACGCATAGCTGTCACGAACTCCTCCACTGGACGCGAGTGTCTGTTGCGATCGCTAGGCGGGTGTGCCGGCCTTGATCGGAACCACCTTGACTTCGGTTGACGTCCCCTCGAAGCGGGTCTTGGATTCGACGTACGGCGCGACCGTTTCCTTGTTTAGGAACTTCAGGCCCGTGTCCGTTTCGGCAGGGCCCGTGAGCGAGCCCGACACTTGCCACATGAACAACTGCAGGACCGGGAGGAAGCCTTGCAGGTAGGGCTGCTGGTCGATCGTGAATTCGATGTTGCCTTCCTGTAGCAGCTTCTGCGTGCCTTCGGTCAAGTCAAAGCCGCCGGCCTTGATCCCCTTGGCGGCCAATCCGTACTTCTGCATCACCCGTGCGAGGCTTTCGGTGCTACCTCCGTCCACGGCGTACATGCCCTTCGTGCTCTGATGACCAATCCAATAGGCGTCGATCGTGGAGAGCTCGCCGGGGACCGCCGCGCCGGTCGCGACCGTGTGCACCGTGATCGGCTTACCCGAGGCCTTGATCGCCTTTTCAGCCCCTTCGATGCGTGGTTGCAGATTGGCCGATCCGGGCGTTGCGATGAATAGCGCGACGTCGCCCGAGCCGACCGCTTCGACGATCCTTTCACCCATCTTTTCGCCGGCCATTTTGAGGTCCTGTCCGATATAGGACAGGCGCTCGTTGCCGGGCGCGTCGGCGTTGTACGCGACAACGGGGATACCTGCCTTCAACGCCGATTCAACCGGAGCGTTGAATGCGTGCAGGTCGATCAACGCGACCGCGATTCCATCGGCTTTGCTTGTGATGGCAGTGTTGACCGCGTTGACCATCTGGTTGACGTTGCTGCTTTCCGAGCCCGTCCACACATACGAGCATCCCAATAGCTTGCACGCATCGGCCAGTCCATACTGGGTCGGCACGAAGAATGGGTTGGTCGTGACGTGGTTGACGGCCACAAATTTGTAGCTCGGATGCGAGCCGAACACCGCCTCGCTGCCACCGCCGGCGGCGGCACTTGAGCCACTGCTTTTGCCGCAGGCGGCCAATATGCTGCTCGCGGAGCCGGCCGCTAGGCCGGTGAGCGCCGTGCGGCGTAGGAAGGCACGACGGTCCAAGCCTCGTTGGCCGATCGTCGCAGGCTCCAGCTGCTCCAGTCGCTGTGCGAGCCGATCGACCTGATCTGTCTCTGACATCTGTATCTCCTCCTCGGTGGAGGCTGCGTCGGGCGACGCAGCGCCCATCAATACATTTACCCCCTGGCTCCATTCGTATTCAGGAAACTTCACGTCGAGGCCTCTATCGTCAAGGCATGGCTCCGGCATGCGCCAGCCCACAGCCCCCTTCCGACCGGTCAGATATAGACGGGCGCACAGCACAGGGATCGGATGCCACGCGCCGCGAAGAGCGCGATCCACATGGGCGTGCGAAGGAGCGATGCGAGGCCTATGGGCCGCTCAGCGTTGAGCGGCATGTCAAGCAAGACGGGCGGGCGCTCATCCTCTACGCTCGCCGACAGCCCCGGGACGAATGAACGAGCAGCGCTTCAACGAGTTGCGCGGAGAGGAGGTCGTATACGCGATCCACCGCCAGGACCGTACCTTCCTTCCTTCAGAGGATCACTGCCCTCTGTGTCCCACGCCGGCCGACCCAAGCTCTAAGGGCGCCGTGCCGACTGAGATCCCGCTGCCGGCCTTCGAGATAGCCGTGTTCGACAATCTGTACCCCGCTTTTCAAGCACCACAAGGAGCGGCTGAGGTGATCGTGTACACCGACAGCCACCACGGCTCCCTCGGCACGCTGGCGCCCGAGCGAGCGGAGGCGCTGATGTGGGTTTGGCGCCATCGCTACCAAGAGCTTGGCGCCAGAGAGGATGTGCGATACGTGCTGATCTTCGAGAATCGGGGGGTCGAGGTCGGCGCGACCCTGAGCCATCCACACGGCCAGGTCTATGGCTACCCGTTCCTGCCGCCGGTGCCCAGGCTCGAGCTCGCCGCGGACACCCGCCTGCGGGGCTGCGCGTCCTGCGAGCTGCTGCGCCGCGAATTCGAGGACGGGCGTCGCGTGGTGCACGAGAACGAGAGCTTCGCCGCCTACATTCCCTACGCGGCACGCTGGCCGTATGAGACGCATGTCGTCACCCGCCGGCATCGACCGAGCCTGCTCGACTGTGACCCCGCCGAGCTGCGCCTGCTCGCCGAATGCTTGCAGACCATCGTGCGCGGCTATGACGCTCTGTTTGCCAAGCCCTTCCCTTACGTCATGGTCGTTCACCAAGCGCCCACTGACGACCATTCCGACGGGCACCTGCATGTCGAGTTCTATCCGCCGCTGCGCACGGCAACCAAGCTCAAGTATCCCGCCGGCTCAGAGCTTGGCGGAGGCACGTTCGTCGGCGATACGCTCCCCGAGGACTCTGCCGAGGCGCTGCGCGAGGCGATCGTCAGTGTCGGGTGAGAGCGTCAGCGCGTTCGCTCCCGGTCGCGTGAACCTGATCGGAGAGCACACCGACTACAACCACGGTCTCGCGCTGCCCTTCGCGATCGCCGAGGGAGTCACGGTTCATGCGAAGGCAACCGGCGGGGAGCGCATCCGCGCGCGCGCTCTCGACTGTGGCGAGCAGGACGAGTTCGCGCTGGCCGAGTCCAAACGCGCAATGGGCTGGCGCGCGTACGTGCGCGGCGTCGTCGCCGAGCTGGGCCGAGCCGGGCACCCGCTGGTCGGGGCCGATCTGGAGATCGGCGGCAATCTCCAGCAAGGCGCGGGCCTGTCGTCCTCAGCCGCGCTCGAGGTCGCTCTGTGCCTGGCTCTGCTTGCGCTGGCCGGCGAGGCAGGGAGCGACCGTGTCGGGCTTGCCCGGCTGTGCTCGCGCGTAGAGAGCGAATGGGTGGGCGCACACACCGGGATGCTCGATCAGCTCGCCTCGTTGTATGGAGCACCCGGGATGGCGATGCGCATCGACTTCCAGACATTTGAGGTCGAACCGGTCCCGCTACGGCTGGAGGACGGCTGGCGACTGGTGACGCTCGACTCCGGCGAGCGTCACGCGAACGCCGGCTCCGCCTATAACGAGCGCAGGGCCGAATGCTCTGAGGCGTGCGCCCTCTTGGGCGTCGATTCGCTGAGGCAAGCGAGCTGGGACGCCCTCGAAGGGCTGCCCGAGCGGCTGCGACGACGCGCACGTCATGTGCTCAGCGAGAACGCGCGAGTTGAGGACACGGTGGACGCGTTGCGGGCAAACGATCTGCTTGCCGTGGGACGTCTGCTGAACGCTTCCCACGCAAGTTTGCGCGACCAATACGAAGTATCCACGCCTGCCGTCGAGGCGACCGTGGAACGGCTGCTCCACACGGGCGCTGCCGGCGCGAGGATCGTGGGGGGCGGGTTTGGAGGACACGTCCTAGGCTTGCTTGCACCAGGCACCCGCGCACCCGAGGGCGCACGGGAGGCGCACGCGAGTACAGGCGCCCACCTGCTAGATCCTCAGACGATCTGCTGATCGACGGCTCTGACAACATGGGTCAGGGTGCACCCGACGCTGGCTACTCCCAAGACAGGCAAGGCCGCGCAGCGCCGGTTTCGGCGTCTTGTCGCGATCGTGGCGCTCGTCGTGCCGGGCGCCATGGTGGTGGTGGCAGCCGTCGCGTTGGCTGGGGACGTCCCCATCGCCGTGCTTGCCGTGGTGCTCGTGCTTGTAGCGAACACCGCGGTCTGGTTCGCGCTGACAGAGCGCGGTATGCTGCGCGCCCTCGGCACGGTGGCCGTGATCCTCGCCGCTACCGGTCTGGTCGTGGTGCTGGTGACTCATTGGCAGGGACTGCTGGTGTTGCTTGGACTGCTGCTGTTGCTCGCACTCTTCGGATTGGCCGCGCGCTACGCACTGGGGCGAACAGGGGAGGTGGCGGTCAGAAGGGCGGCTACCGTGGCCGTGCCGGTGAGTGCCGTCGGCTCGGCGGCGTTGATCATCAACCTGAAGTCGGGTGGTGGCAAGGCTGAGCGTCTCAACCTCGCCGCGGAGGCTCGGCGGCGAGACATCGAGCCGATCGTCCTGCGGCCGGGCGATGATTTGCTGGAACTTGCCGAGAGCGCCGTTGTACGAGGAGCGCAGGTTATCGGGATGGCTGGAGGTGATGGGTCGCAGGCGCTTGTGGCGAGGGTCGCCGCGCGGTGTGACATTGCCCATGTCTGTATCCCGGCAGGAACGCGGAACCATTTCGCGCTTGACCTGGGCCTCGATCGCGACGATGTCGTGGGCGCGCTGGACGCGTTCACCGACGGCGTGGAGCGGCGTATCGATCTGGCGTGTGTGAACGATCGCGTGTTCGTTAACAATGCGTCGCTTGGCGTCTATGCGAAGGTTGTCCAGTCCGAGGCCTATCGTGACGCCAAGCTCGAGACATGGACGCGGATGCTGCCAGACCTCCTCGGACCGGACGCTGAGCCCATCGACCTCGAGTTCACCGTCCCGAACGGGACTGATTGCAACGATGCTCGGCTGGTGCTGGTGTCGAACAATCCGTATGAGCTAACGCATCTGTCCGGTGCCGGCACACGCGAGCGGATCGACACGGGCATGCTCGGCATAGTGGCCGCTCGGGTGCGGGGCACCGAGGTGTCCAAGCTCGTAGCGCTTGAGCTGGTCGGCCAGGCGGGACTCTATCCGGGCCTGTTGTCGTGGTCCGCGCCGGAGTTCGAGGTCCGCTCGGACGGTCCCGTGGAGATCGGCCTCGATGGGGAGGCGCTCGTGCTCGACCCCCCGTTGCGCTTCGCATCGCTACCTAGTGCGCTGCGCGTGCGACTGCCACGCCACGCGAGCCTGTCACCGGCGGCCCGCGCGGTGACGCTCACGACGGAGAACCTGGGCATGCTGCTGAAGGTGGCGACCGGCCGCTGAGTCACACGGCCGCTGTCCTCTCGATTACGCTGCTTGCGGGAACCTAATGCAGTCCGATCAAGCGGCCGCTTGCATCACCGTGAAGGAGGCTCCCTGGGGATCTATCAGGCCGGCGAAGCGTCCGATCGGCATGTCCATCGGCTCATTCGTGACGGTTGCGCCGAGCGAGCGGGCCTTCGCGACGATGCCGTCGCAGTCGGCGACCGCGAAGACCACACCCCAGTGCGGCGGGATCTCGGCCGGGAAATACTCGTCGGTCATCTGCATCATGCCCCCGAGCTGTTTGCCGTCCAGCTCCCAGACCGTGTATGTCGTTGGCGCGCCCTCGAAGGCGGGGGGACGACCCTCCCAGCCGAAGACGGCCGGGTAGAACACCTTGCCTGCGTCGGCATCACGGGTGAGCACCTCGTTCCAGCACAATGAGTTCGGCTCATTGACTAGGTCGGCGCCGGTGAACGTCTTCGGCTGCCACACGCCGAACACGGCGCCGGTGGGATCGGTGAAGAACGCCATCCGTCCGATGTCCATCACATCCATCGGCTCAACCACCACGCTGCCGCCGGCCGCCTTGACCTTGGTCGCGGTCTCCTCGGCGTCGGCAACGCTTATATAGGTGGCCCATGCAGTTGGCTGACCATCCTGCATGTGGCTCATCAGACCGCCGATGTTCTTGCCGTCCTGCTGGAACATGCGATACCCACCGGTCTCGGCGGGTCCCGGCTCTGTCGCGTTCCAGCCCATCAGCTCGCCGTAGAACTGCGCGGAGGCATCGGTGTCTGGTGAGGCAAGTTCGATCCATGACGGGGTTCCGGGTGTGTAATCGGGCATGGGTTCTCCTTAGCGGACGGGGACACTCACGATCGTGGCAGATCGGCAGGTGGATTGCGAGGGGCTTTAAGTGCTTTAACCTGTGAGGCCGTGTTGGTAGGCATAGTGGACTGCCTGGGCGCGATCCCGTGCGCCGGTCTTGGCGAACAGGTGGTTGACATGGGTCTTGACGGTTGCCTCGCTGATGACAAGTCGATCGGCGATCTCAGCGTTAGAGAGGCCGGCGGCGACCAGTCGCAGCACCTCGGCCTCCCGCGGCGTGAGCTCGTTTGGCAGGCTGGCTGGTGGCGGTGCCGGGTCGGGTCGGCCCGCGGCCGCCGCGATCAGCAGTCGCTGCTGTATCGCGGGATCGAGCAGCGTCTGGCCAGCCGCGGCGGCGTGTACCGCGCGCGCAATCTCGGCTGCTCCTGCATCCTTGGTTAGGTAGCCGCGCGCCCCCGCCTGCAAAGCGCCGAAGATCGAGGCGTCGTCGGCGTAGGTGGTGAGCACCACAATCTCGATCTGCGGATGAGCGGATCGGATCTGGCGTGTCGCCTCGACACCGTCGAGGCGAGGCATCCGCAGGTCCATGAGCACGACGTCTGGCAGGTGCCGGTCGCAGAGAGCGACCGCCTCCTCGCCGTCGGCGGCGGTCGCCACGGGCTCGATTCCGTGTTGTGCAGCCAGCAGCGTCATCAGCCCCTCGCGCACCAGCCCCTGGTCATCGGCGATCAGCACGCGGAGGGGTCTGCTCATGCTCTGCCTGCGGGTGTGACTTCAATCGCCTGCTCGGCGCCCGCTAGCGGCAATTGCAGCTCGACGCGCCAGCCGTCGCCTTCGGGACCGGCTAAGAGTGAGCCGCCTAGGATCTGAGCTCGCTCGCGCATCCCGCGCAGACCATATCCACCGCCGCTGTGAGCCAAGCTGTGGGTGCTCGCGATCCCAGCTCCGGGAGGACGACCGCCGTCGCATATCTGCAGCACCACGACGCCGGACGCGGCCACATCGATCTCGAGCCCCACCCGCACCTGCGCCCCAGGCACGTGCTTGCGCACGTTGGTCAGTGCCTCTTGGGCGACGCGAACCACGGCAAGCGCGGCAGGTCCCTCCAGTCGCGATGTAACACCATCGAGCGTCAGCGATGCGGTGGCGGCCGGCGACGATGCACGATACTCGGCGACCAGCGCCTCGAGCACCTCTGGAACGGCCAGGCCTTCGCTGCGCAGCACGCCGACGGCGCGGCGCGTCTCCTCCAGGCCCTCGCGTGCCAGCGCATGCGCCCGACGCAGGCGCTCCAACACCACTGATCGCTCGGCGCCGCCTTCCAGCAGCGAGCTGGTCGCCTCCAGCTGGATCGTCAGGCCGGCCAGCGCGTGCGCGAGAATGTCGTGAATCTCACGGGCGATTCGCGCCGACTCCTCGAGGCGCGCGGAGCGGAGCTGCTCCTCCTGGGAGCGCTGTACCTGAGCCAGCAGCAGCTCAGCCTCCTCCGCTCGACTCACGGCCTGCCGGGCGTTGACGCCGGCAAGCAGCACGGCGATGAACCCGAGCCCATAGGCCAATACCTCCAGGGCGGCCTGGTCGTAGATCAGCACACCCAGCGCCAAGGTGAAGAGGCCAAGTGCAGTGACGGCAACCGCGCGCCGAAACGCCAAGCGGAAGCCGGCGGTGGCGATCGCCACGAACGCGAAGGCGCTGCCAGCTGCGCTCGGCGCAGCAGCGACCAGCAATCCTCCGGCGGCCGACAGCACAAACAGGTCGACCGAGGTGACCCGCCGATCGTAGGCCTGCCAGGTCCAAAGCATCCAGCCCACAATCGCGACGCCAAAGAACACCGCGATCACCAGACCGCGGCCCGAGGTGGCCGGGGCCGGGTGGTCGTCGAGCACCGTCCAGCAGATCAGGACAAGACCAAGCGCCCGGACGGCTAGGGCCATCCGGGCGTTTAGCGACTGCATGACCAACATGTTCGATAAAGCTAAGGCCTATGCCCCAACCAATGCGCTCCGCAGCTCTGCTCCCCTCGTGCGGAACGCCAGCACCGCCGTGCGGCCAAGTACCTCAGCGGCCGCCATGCCCAGCAGCGCGACCGTCCACGCCTCGGCGCTCGTGATCGAGTGCTGAGCGCTGAAATGAGCGAACGTCCCGCTTCCCCCGTGGGAGATCCACACCAGGAGCGCCATCCGCGAGCCCATCCCGAGCACCCAGAGGAAACCCGATAGCCAGCCGCTGCGAACAAGCGCCTCGCCCGCCTCGCCGCGCCGGATGATCACGGTTTGCCCGCTGGCAACACCGATCGCGCCGCCCACAATGATCAGAGCACCTGCAAGCACTAGGTCGTTGCCGGCCGTCGGAATCCCGTGTAGATAGGAGGCCACGGCGATACCGAGAACTATCACCGGGCGCAGTAGCTGCTTGGTGGTGATGGGACGCTCCTTGATCTGCAGCAGCACGAGCAGGATCAGCGTTGAGTCGATGAGATAATTAGTAGTAGTCATAGGAGCATCCTGCACTGAGGAGCCCCTCTGCACATCGGCTTACGGGTGGAACCTTGGGTTGATTCTCAGCTGGTCTCCACCCCGGGGTGGAGACCAGCTGATCGGCTACGAACAGTCGGCAGGACCACCGCCAAACGCGAGTGGCGGCCGCCGGGCCGCCTGACAAACGCTTCATCCGGGGGCAGTTCCCGCTTATCTAATGCTAGGGCGTGATGATGACGCGGCCAAACGCCTTGCGGCTCTCAGCGTATTCGTGCGCCGCGGCTGCATCCGAGAGCGAGAACGAGCAATCGATCTCTACTTGCAGCTCGCCACTTGCTACCCGCTCCAGCATGTCGCCGATCATAGGATGGACGCGGGCATACTCCGACAGGATCGCGCCGCCGAGAAAGACGCCGTGCAGTGAGTTGTTGCGCGTCCAGAGCGACCGCGCCTCGATCGCCGAGCCCGCACGGGCGGCCACCCCGACGCTGACGAGCGTTCCCCGGTAGGCAAGCACGCCGATGCTGTCGATGAGGTTCTGGCCACCGATCGAGTCGAGGACTACCTCCACGCCGCGCGAGTCGGTCAGCTGGTTGGTACGCTCGACGAAGCTCTCGGTCGCGTAGTTGATCGGGTGGTCGAGTCCGAGCGCCTTTAGCCGCTTCAGCTTCTCGTCACTTGAGGCCGTCGCGATCACGGTCGCGCCTGCGCGCTTGGCGAGCTGGATTGCTGCCATCCCGACGCCGCCGCCTCCGGCGTGGATCAGAGTGGTCTGACCTGCGGCGAGATTGCCAGCAGTGAACAGGCACTCGTACGCAGTTCCGAACGCGACCGGCACGCAC
>DATNKN010000188.1:0-16797 GCA_035603375.1 Solirubrobacteraceae bacterium | reverse complement strand
AGTGACTTCTGTCGCTGCGCCGGCGGTGAGATCCGCCCACTCGCCGTAACCCCAGCGGCTCGGGCGGCCCTGGCTTTTGCTTTCGACGGCGCCTTCACGACGATCGAGCCAGTCGTCACTTCTTCGTTGCCGGCGAGGTCTTTCGCCCGCAGCACGACCCCATACGTGCCGGCTTTCGACGGTGTCACCCACAGCAATCGTGGGCGGCCGCCTTCAACGGTTGCGCTGTTGCTCCACACCGTTTTTTCGCCGAGCTTGATCGTCATGCTCACGCTCGCCACCTTCGAGAGCTTGATCTGCACGCCCGCGCGTTCGCTTGCGCCCACCGTCTGGGTCAAGAGCGCGATCACCGGCGGCGTCTTCTCGTATTCGCGGAATTTCGCGGCCGTCGTGCAGTAGATGCCATCGCCCGGTATCGGCCCGGTGGTCGGCGTCAGTGGCTCGCCCTTGCCTGTCTTTTCGCACAGGTGTTCAAGGAATTCCGCGAGCAGTTCGTGATAGCTGAGGTCCGATTCGGAGTGCTGGTCATACATCGACCATGCGCCCGTGTCGTAGTGGGGCGTCTCCGCGCGCGCCTCCGCGTCGCCCGCTTCGAACAGCTGCTGGCCGACCGGATCGCCCGTCAGCTTCGTGTATTCGTAGAGCCCCACGAGGCTCTGAATGAAGCCGTTGAGGATGCGCTCGGTGGGCGCATAGGTGTACTCGAGGTATGTGGCCCCCGCGGGGGTTGCAACCCGTACCCCCGCAGGGGGTGGGGTCTTGAAAATCCCAAGCGCCTGCTGTGCCGCCGTCAGGTACGCCTGTTCATGCGTCTTCGACCATGCGCGCGAGAGCACCTGTAGTGCCGTGCCTTGGGAAAGGCCGCTCGTCCACGGTGGCGAGCCGCCGTCGAATTGGAACATGTATTCCCACGCGATCCCACCCGCGCGCTGGGTGGCGAGCGCGATCGCTTCGTTCAGCACTTCCTTCAGCGCGGTCGTTTCTTTGTCCAGGAAGTACGCGTTGGCCTTGCCAAACGTCGCCAGCCACTGGATCTCGATGCCCTGGCCCGGGTAGTACTCCCACACGATGCGGCTGCCCGTGAAGTACACGCGCTGGTCGGTGCCGAGCAGCGGCTGGGTCGTCCACCATTGCTCGTTGCGTTCCAGAGTCGTAAACACGACCGGCAATCGCGATGGGATCAGCTGGCCCGCGCTTGCCATCGCTTCGACGTTCGCCACCACCGACCCCAGTTCCGCGGCGCGCGTGCCCGAGAGTTTGCGCAGCGAGCTCTTGGCGGCGACATACGCGCCCTCGTACTGGCTGTAGGCGGCTTCGGTTATCCCGCCGCTGCGTTGCAGCTTCTGAAGCGCGGCGGTCACGGTCACGGTGCGGCTCGCCCCCGCGCCGCCCGGCAGAGCCCACAGCGCAGTCACGGCCGTCGCAAGAGCAAGCAGCGCGAGCATGCGCCACCTGTAAGTGCGGATTCGCATCGACCGGATGCTAGGCTGATCCGCGTCGCACGTCGCAGCAAACGTTGCAGCGCGCCGACCGGGTCTCGGCAGTGAGGGCACTCTCCAAGAACACCACGATACGTGCGGCAGTTGCGCTGCTTGGCGCAATCTGCACCGCGTGCGCGCTGTCGGCCTGTGGCGGATCCTCCGGCGACGCCCAGTCGCTGCTGAACGCCACGTTCTCCTCGCCCAGGCAGATCGAAAGCGCCAACGTCAACATGTCGCTGTCGCTTGGCCCGGTGGGGTCGAGTGCCGCCAGCGGGTCCAGCGACGCGAGCAAGTCGCTGGCGCTGCATCTCAGCGGCCCGTTCGAAAATGTCAGCTCATCCTCTGGGACCCAGGCAGGCCAGCTCCCGCGCTTCGCGCTGCAGCTGGCGCTGAGCACTGGTGGTCACACTCTGCCGGTGGGCGCCACCTCCGCCGGCTCGGCGCTGTATGTGGAGATCGCCGGCACCTGGTTCGCGACGCCCGCCGCCACCTACACGGCGATCCGGCAGTCATACGCGCAGGCCACCAAGCGCGCCTCCAGCGCCAAGGTGCGCTCGACGTTCTCCTCGCTAGGCATCGAACCCGGCCATTGGCTGTCCGATCCCGTGGAAGTCGGTACCGCCACGATCGACGGTGTGCAAACGGTTCACCTCACAGCCACGATCGACGTCGCCGGCTTCCTCGCCGACGTCTCCAAATTCTCCCAGGCCGGCAGCGCGCTCGGGCTCGGCTCCTCGACGCCTGGAGCGTCCCTGTTTACGCCGAGCGCGATCAGCGAACTGTCCAAGGCGGTCAAGGTCGCCCACGTCGACATCTACACCGGCAAGAGCGACCACCTCCTGCGGCGCCTCGAACTTCAGGCGACCGTGCTTGCCAACGCGCAAACCCGGTCGATCCTCAGCGGGCTCAGCAGCGCCGAAGTCAAGCTTCTGCTGGAACTCTCGAACATCAACAAGCCGCAAGCGATCGCCGCGCCGAGCAACCCCGAGTCCTCGGCGCAGATGCTCCCGGCTCTCGAGCAGCTGGTTGGCACGCTTGAGGGCTCCGGGGTCGGCAGCGGCGAATCGAGCGCAGGCGGGCTGGAACCTCTGCTCAAAGGCTGATCAGGCGCCGTCGGGATCTAGTTCGGCCAAAGTTTTGGCTACCTCCTCGTCTATATCCATCGGCTCTTCGCCGCTGCGCATCCTGCGTTCGTTGCGCGCTACGACGAGCTGACGTACCTCTTCGGTGAGGCCACGGTCGTGTTTGCCGACGGGGCCGCCGGCCTCCGGTTCGTCCAGTCGCGCCAGCTCCGCGTCGATGTCGAGCGGGCTTCCGCCATCCCGCACCAGGCGGTCGCTGCGCGCCTGCAGCATTTGGCGAATCTCTTCCTCGCGCTCGGCCAGTGCCTGGGGCGAGTTCGGCGGAGGCGCGGTCGCGGGGCCCGCGGATAGGCCGCCCTCGCCGATCTTGTCGTACACGCTGCCGCCGGCCAGGAACGATCCCACGCCCACGAGGCAGAACAGCACCACCGCTCCCACCACCACGAGTGTGATCGGTTCCATCGTCTGATTGTGGCTCACTTTGCGCGTTCGTGTCCGCTACCCTTCAGGAGCCAGAGTTGACTGACTAGTCAATCTATATACGCGTCACGTCCGAGGAGAACTCCAGCACCATGGTCGATTTCACGCTCACCGACGAGCAGAAGAACCTTCGCGAAATGGCCCACGACTTCGCCGAGAAAGAGATCCGGCCGGTCGCCTGGGAGTACGACAAGGACGGCGCGTGGCCGGCCGACATCATCCAGAAGGCCTGGGACGTCGGGCTGATGAACACCCACATTGAGGAGCAATACGGCGGGCCCGGAGCGGGCTACCTCGACGGCTGTCTGATCGAGGAGGAGCTGTCCTGGGGTTGCTCGGGCATCCAGACCTCCCTGGGATGCAACGGGCTGGCGACGGCGCCGATCGCGCTCGGTGGCTCGGAGGAGACCAAGCGGAAGTACCTCGGGATGCTCACCGAATCGCCCAAGCTCGCCTCCTTCTGTCTGACCGAGCCCGACGCCGGCTCAGACGTCTCGGGGATGCGCACCACCGCCGTCAAGCAGGGTGACAAGTACGTCATCAACGGCTCCAAGTGCTTCATCACCAACGGCGGCTACGCCGACTACTACACCGTCTACGCCAAGACCGACAAGGAGGCGGGCCATCGCGGCATCTCCGCCTTCGTGGTCGAGCGCGACTGGGGTGTTGTGGTCGACAAGAAGGAGGACAAGCTCGGACAGCGCGCCTCCAACACCGCCACGATCTCCTTCAACGACGTAGAGGTTCCCGCCGAGAACCTGCTCGGTGAGGAAAACGCCGGCTTCAAGCTCGCGATGATGACGCTCGACCGCACGCGCCCCGGTGTCGCCGCGATGGCCACAGGTATCGCGCGCGCGGCGTTCGAGTTCGCGACCGACTACTCGAAGGAACGCGTCCAGTTCGGCGTGCCGATCGCGATGCACCAGGCGATCCAGTTCATGATCGCCGACATGGCCACCGAAATCGAGGCGGCGCGCCTGCTCACGTGGAAGTCGGCGGTGCTGCTCGACCAGGGCCAGCGCAACACGCTCGTCTCCTCGCATGCCAAGCGCTTTGCCGCAGACGCCGCGATGAAGATCGCCACCGACGCCGTGCAGGTCTACGGCGGCTATGGCTTCATCAAGGAGTACCCGGTCGAGAAGCTGTTCCGCGACGCCAAGATCATGCAGTTGTACGAGGGCACCTCGCAGATCCAGCGCCTCGTGATCGCACGCGAAACGCTGCTTCCGCGGCGGGTCGAGGAGCCGGCAGCCGTCTAGTAGCCCCGAGTGCCGGCGCGGAGTCATCCGTTCGCGCCGGCCTCGCCCGTCCCGCACCAGACCGACTCAGAGGAGACAAGCATGTTCGTGTTCAAGGCCGCCGTCGTCGGGGCGGGCACCATGGGCGGGCAGATCGCCCAGACGATCGCCGCCGCCGGCTTCCCGGTCGTGCTCAAGGACATCAACCAGGACCTCGTGCAGGCGGGTCTCGATGAGGCGCGCAAAGTCACCGAGGGCCAGGTCTCCAAGCTCGTAAAGAAGGAGCGCATCACCGCCGAGCAGGGCGCGGCGCAGATCGAGGAGATCCTTGGTCGCATTCATGGCACGACCTCCTACGAGGACTTCGGCGACGTTGATTTCGTGATCGAGGCCGTGCCCGAGCGGATGAACGTCAAGCAGGTTGTGTTCGCCGAGCTGGATGCCGTCACGCCCGGCCACGCGATCCTTGCCTCCAACACCTCCTCGCTGTCGATCGCGGAGATCGGCGAAGCGACGTTGCGCCCCGACAAGGTCGTCGGCTTCCACTATTTCTACCCCGCGTCGGTGATGCCGCTCGTGGAGATCGTCGAGGGCGAGGAAACCTCCGCCGAGACGGTCACCGCGGCGCTCACGTTCGCCCAGGCGATTCGCAAGCAGCCGATCGCCTGCCTGGAGGTCCCTGGCTTTGTCGTCAACCGCATCCTGATGGCCGGCATGTCCGAGCTGTGGCGCGAGCAGGAGAGCAAGAAACTCTCGATCAAGGCAATCGACGAGGGCGTCGGCGCGGCAGGAGTGGTGCCGATGGGCCCCTACTTCCTGGTCAACCTGCTCGGCCTCGACACCGTCCTGCACGTGGCCGAACACGTCGTCGAGTCATACGGCAACGAGCGCTTCTATGTGCCCAAGGGCATGCAGAAGCTTGTCTCCCAGGGCAAGCTCGGCGCGAAGAGCGGCGGCGACGGCTTCTACAGCCCGACCGGCGAGCCGAATCTGAGCGACGACGGTGAGCCCGACGTCGCCGAGCTGGTCGAGCTGCTGAGTCTGAAGACGTTCGTGGAGGCCGCGCTGGTCCTGCAGGAGGGCGTCGCTACCCACCGCGACATCGACTTCGGCATGATGGCCGGCGCCGGCCTCGATCCCCGCAGGGGACTGATGCCGCCGTTCATGAAGGCCGACGCGGAGGGCCTCGATTCGGTGCTCGAGCGCCTGGAGAACGCGGCCGAGCGCTACGGCGAGCGCTTCAAGCCGCCCGTGATCCTTCGTCGCCTGGTCGCCCAAGGACGGCTTGGTCAAAAGAACGGCCAGGGCTTCTACGCCTACCCCCAGCCCGACGCCGATGATTCGGCCCCACCCACCCAGGTGGTCAAGCTGCAAACGTGCAAGGACGCCTCGCCCGACAGCGGCGTGCACTGCCCCGAGGGCGTGGCGATCGCGTGGCTTGCCAACGGGCAAATGAACTCGATCTCACCGCAGGTCATCGAGGACCTGGGCAAGGTGTGGAGCAAGGTCAAGAACAGCGACGTGCATGCGCTGGTGATCGCCTCCTCCAACCCGTTTCTGTTTAGCGCGGGCGCCGACATCAAGGCCTTCACCGCGATGGACGCTGCCTCTGGCGAGCAGCTAGTTCACGCCGCTCACGCTTTGCTGCGCGAATTTGGCAGCGAGGGCATCGCCACGATCGCCGCCGTCAATGGCCTGGCCTTCGGCGGCGGTTGCGAGCTTGCGATGGCCTGCGACGTGCGCGTCGCGGCGCGCTCGGCCATGTTCGGCCAGCCCGAGATCAAGCTCGGCATCATCCCCGGCTTCGGCGGCACCCAACGCCTGCCGCGACTGGTCGGCGAGAACAAGGCCCTTGAGATGAACCTGGTCGGCGATCCGATCATGGCCGAGGAGGCATTCGAACTGGGCCTGGTCAACCGCATGGTCGAGGACCACGAACTGCTCGACACCGCGCTCGCGTGGGGTCGGAAGCTCGCCGCGCAGGCTCCGGTGGCGCTGGAGCAGATCAAGCGGGTGTCCGGTGCTGGCGATCTCGATGAGGGCATCGAGGCTGAGAAGCGCGGTTTCGCCACGGCCTTTGGTAGCGAGGACGCCAAGGAGGGCATCAGCGCCTTCCTGGGCAAGCGCGCGCCGCGCTTTCAGGGCCGCTGAGCTGCCCACCGTTGCATCCAAAGTTGCCGAAGAAGTTCAAGATAATCGGAGCAGCTGCCGACATATCCGTCCATGGCGACCTCAAACGGAGGACCCAACAGCGAGGCGGTTGAAGGGGAGGAGCCCTCTCCCGCCGCGAGGATGGAGCTTGAACGCAACCTGCGGCGTCTCGGCGAGGCGCTCAACGAGCGCACCGACCAGGTCGTGGACGGTATTCGCAGGCGCAACGACGAATCGGGCGTCGTGCTCGAGCCGATTGTTGAGGAGAGCTTCGTCAAGGTCGGCACCGTCTCCACGATCGCGGTCGCGCGCTGGATGGCGGGCGAGAGCCCCGAGGTCGCGCGTGAGGTCGGGCAGGAGTCCTGGAACATCTTCGGCCAGCTCGCCGCCCAGCGCGCCGCGCCGCTGAACGAGGTCACCAAGCGCTGTTTGCGCTGGCGCGACGCCGCCGCTGACATGGTGTGCGCGGTGACCGCCGAGCTAGAGCTGCCCGAGACGGTAGTCGAGAGGGCGCACTCGATGCTGCAACGCAGCCTCGACGTGACGCTGGTACGCATGTGTCAATCCTTCGAGTCCGAGCGCCGGCGCTCCCACGAGGAGCTTACGCGCCGCCAGGAGGAGCTTGCCTTCATGGCGACTCACGACGCGCTCACCGGCCTGCCCAACCGCACACTGATCCTCGATCGGGTCGAGCAGATGCTCGTGCGCGCACGTCGCAACCAGACGCCGGTTGCCGCGCTGTTTGTCGATCTGGACAACTTCAAGGGCATCAACGACACGCTCGGGCACGGTGTCGGGGACCGCCTGCTGTGCGCGGTCGCCTCGCGCCTGGAGGGCGTCGTGCGTGACATCGACGCACTCGGGCGCCTTGGCGGGGACGAGTTCGTCGTCGTCGCCGAAGGCATGTCGCTGGCGGCGGGCCCGGAGCTGATCGCCGAGCGCTTGCTGGCCGCTCTGGAACAACCCTTCAAACTCAAGGGAGCCGAGAGCACCCGTCTGGTCGTCACCGCCAGCGTCGGTGTCGCGATGGGTGACCGCGCCACCGCCGAAGAGCTGTTGCGCGACGCCGACATCGCGATGTATCGCGCGAAGTGGGAGGGTAAGAACGGCTACGTCGTGTTCGAGTCCGGGATGCAGGACGTCGTCCAGACGAAGATGGAGCTGGAGATGGACCTGCGTGACGCGTTCACCAAGGAAGAGTTCTTCGTCGTCTACCAGCCCACGTTCGACCTGCGCGAGATGAAGCCCACCGGCATGGAGGCGCTGATTCGCTGGCGCCATCCCACCCGTGGTGTGGTCCAGCCCGACGACTTCGTGCCTCTGCTGGAGGAGACCGGTCTGATTGTCGAGGTCGGCAAATGGGTTCTGCGGGAAGCCTGCCGCCAGGGCGCCGAATGGCGCGCGGCCGGCCACCCGGTCGGTGTCGCCGTGAATGTCGCCGCCCGCCAGCTCGATCGCGACGTGTTCGTAGAGGAAGTCAGCGAGGCGCTCGCCGACTCGGGTCTCGACCCCGATGCGCTGACGCTTGAGATCACTGAGACGACGATCATGAGCAACGCCGAAGAGACCGCGCGCCGCTTGGCGATCATCAAGGAGCTGGGAGTACGCGTCGCGATCGACGACTTCGGCACCGGCTACTCCTCGCTTGCCTATCTGCAGCGTTTCCCCGTCGACGCGCTCAAGATCGACCGCTCGTTCATCTCGCGCATCCAGGAGGACGCCGACGGCGAGACGTTGATCAGAACGCTCGTGCAGCTCGGCAAGTCGCTCTCGATCGAGACGCTCGCCGAGGGCATCGAGCAGGCTCGCGAGCTATCGCTGCTGCGCGAGGAGAGCTGTGACACCGGGCAGGGTTTCCTATTCGCCCGCCCGCTCGACGCGGACGCCTGTGAGACGTTCCTGGAGAACTGGTCCTCGGGGTCGCCGGCGTCTGTGCCGCCCGACGCTCCTCGTTTGACCGCCTGAGTGTGGCACTCACCGGCGGGCCACCACGCCTGGCACTCGCCGGCCGGGCCTGCATACCCACCACGCGCATTACCGGACAGGCCTTATTTAACGGCTCGATTTCCCCGGCTTTGGTGGCGTGAGTTCTCTCACTCACGCCACCAAATTTTAGACCTACTTGATGCTGCAGCTGACATGGGTGCTTACGATCTTCCCAGGGCGCACAACCACACGGTTTGTGAGGCAATCATTTGTAAAGGTGCTCGTGACAAGGTAGTGGCCCGGACGGATTCTGATACTGAACAGCCCCTTGCCGTCCGTCATTGTTGTGAGGAGGATCACATGCTTGAGTGACATAACCACCACAGCAGTATGTGGTACGGACCATTTGATCCGATAACGACCACGATGTGGCGGACCACCTCCGGCCCCAACACTCCCCACGATGATCCCGTCTTTGGCTTTAGTAGATGAGGTGCTCGCCAGCGGTAGCGAGGCCGCCAGGTCGGATGGACTCGGCAGGGCACGACCCATGACGGCGCCCGTGTGTTCGTCGATAATTAGATCGAGCACCGAGCCAATGGGGGCCTTAACGCCGTGCCGGACATGCGCATCCTGAAGGGTGAACGCTCCGTGCATGACTACAAGGCTCACGGGAGTGGCGAACATTGCTTGCTCGCCGGGTTCGCTTGTCTCCGGTATGATGGTCGACGGGTCTACGCTACGCATCGCATTTTCGAACGAACCTTTGCTTATACTGATCGTTGGGTTTAGCTCGCCGGCACGCGCCGATTCCGACCGCGCTATGGCCACAATTTCTTCCGGCGACAACGTGGTTGCGGGGGGTGTCAGGTATGCCGCGAAGGGGCTGGGATTTGGTGGTGATGAGCTTGTTCCCGCCGATGCGCTGAGGGCTTGACTGGCACCGACGATTGAGCAGGCCGCCAACACGGCCAGAATCAATCTGCGATTCCGTGCCAGTACGGTTTTAATGATAACTGGTCTCATGTCAGCACGTGCTCCATTCCGCGTTACCTGGATAGTTACTTTTTTTATTTGGTGACTCGCACAGTTCATGCGCGGCATTGGGGCCCGGACTTATGTAGCCGTGGACTTCTGAGGCGCCACCCCAAGCACGATGTTCGCCACCATGGGCTATATAGTCAACTTCCTGGGAGCCGGCGTTTGTTGGCTTGCTGTTTGCGTATACCTCCATACCTGCTTCGAGTTCGTTGGCGTACGTAGACCAGTAGCCTGGCTTAGCGTGGCAATCGACCAGGTTGTTCCAAATGTACTCACACCAGGTTCCGTTCGCAGAGGGATCTTCGATCCGATAAAGGTTGCGTGGTTCGGCATCGACTTCGTTCCAAGTGTACTCTTCATAGCCGATCGCATGGCCACTGGAGTTTCGGTATTCGGCATGCGCGATAAATGGGTGCAGCGTACAGCAGCTTTTATTGGAGCCCGCTTCCTGGCCAATCTCAAGCCAACCTTCGGAAGATGAAAAGCCCAGCCACATCTCATCATCTACAAATGAGCCGTTTGCGTATTCGGGGACATCCATCAAGGTGGTGTCGGGGATGTCCTCGGCTCCCTTGACGCTTTCGCCCGCATGCGTCATTTCCCATTCGGTGTAGGCGTAACAGTGAGCGCTTTCGCTCTCATAGCATTCGCCTTTGCCCCATGACGCTCTCGCCGGTGTGGCTGTTGCGGACGTCACTACGCTGATAGCGAGACCGCTCAAAAGCAGGATCAATACGTGGCGGCTCGACCAGCGAGTTCGTGTCATGAAGGTCGGCCGTACCGAACTGGGGGTTGGGACGTCAGCCGATGTGCGAGCGAAGGGCTCGGATATGTCATTTCGCCTCTGCATTGCGCCTATCTTGCCTCCATATTGACCTATCGGATTAGTCGTGGGTAGACCGGCAGACCAGCAAACCAAATAACAGGGATCTTCCGACTATCAGGCTTCGGGAAAAAGACTAACAGATGTGTCGACGGAAGGTATGGTGGGTCAATGAGGTCGGTCGTGGGATGGGTAGGCGCTCGTGGCATGTCGAGCGTCGTGGGTTGCGCCGCACGCTGCCAAACCTGCTAGATCCAACGACGTAGCTAAAGCGCCGATCAAATGTGCACGCCGGCCCGATCGATCGAACGGTGTCCCTCAGATGGGATACATCGGGGATTGGTCTAGGCTTCAGACCCGACAAGTACAGCTGGGTTCTAGCCCACCTTCACGAGATCCCGCGCGGGGGTTATCCGCCAGCGCGCCGCCAGGTCCTCAAGCTCCTCGCCGAGCGCCCAACGGTCGGCCAGCGGCTCGCCCTCGTATTCGACACTCGCCCCCTTCAGCGTCATCGAGCCGCTGTTGTCGCCGATCGCGCGCAACTCGGCGACCTCGCTGTCGCTGAGCAATGTTCGCTCCGGTAGCGCGGCCAGCTCGGCGCGCTTGTCCTCGACCGGTCGCGCCTCGTCTCCGCTCTCTTGGATCAAGGTGGGGGCGACGCAGTGCACCGCCGGGTGCGCGAGGTTCCACTGGCACGCCAGCTGCAGCATCGTGAGGTTGTGGCGCTGTGCGTAGGGGCGCATCCGCTCCAGCTTTGCGACGCCCGCATCGACCCAGCCGCTGGGGCGGAACTTGCGGTGGTCGTACTCGGCGAAGCTGTGGCCCGGGCGTACGTCGTCGTGGAACACGCCGCCGTAGTCCACCACGCGCGCGATCAGCTTCACGTCATGGGCGGCGGCCGCGTCGAGCACCAGCTCGCCCGGCCATGGCTCCATCGGGCTGAGAATGATCATTGCCCAATCGATCGTCTCGCCGAAGCGCTCGAGGCAGTCGATCAAATCGAGCGTGAACCCGTTGGCGGGACCGGGTGCCACGCCGAGCAGGCGCGTGAGGCCCGCGTCGCGCACCGCCCGCATTCCCTCCCACACCGCAACGCTTGAGTAGCCGGTGCGGTCGGGGTTGTGCAGCATCAGCAGGTCGAAGTGCTCGGCGCCGAGCCGCTCAAGGCTCTGCTCGGCCGCCATGCGGATGTAGGCGCCATAGTCGTCCTCCCCGCGCAGGCGCGAGTCGGTGAAGCGCGGAAAGCCCTTTGCGCCTTCGCGTTCGCCCTCGTAGAAGTCGTGCCCGATCGCGCCGATCAGGCTGAAGTTGTCGCGCTCGACGCCCGCGATCGCCCGGCCCAGCAGCCGATCCGCCTCGCCGGCGCCGTACGCGTCGGCGCTCATCACGGTGTCGATGCCCTCGCCGGGGCGCAGCAGCGCGAGCAGACGCTCGTCGCTCAGCGGCTCGCCGAAGTGCATGAAGCGCCCGCCGCTCCAGGTGCCGATCGCGGTTCTTGTGGGGTCCATGCTCAGCGCGGCGTCGTCCGGTTCATGCTCACCGCAGCGTAAAGCCACGCGCGGTGCGCGCGCGCAGCGCCGCTTCCAGGCGCTCTAGCGCATGGCGCACCGTCTGCGCGTCGGGCGCCGAGGCGCTCGCGTGTGGCAGCTCTTGCGCTGCCGGTGCTGGCGCGGGCGGGGATGGGGGTTGCGTGTGACCGTTCGGCGGCGCCACCGCGGGCGTCTCCGCCGGGAGCACGGCGCGCGCCGCCTGCGCAACCCCGGGCTGCAGCTCCCGCAGCTCCTCGATCCGCTCGCGCAAGTCCTCGCGCGTCTCCTCCGCCAGCTCCGGGAGCGCGGCGGCGTAGGCGCGCTCCAGCTCGATCGCGGCCAGCGCGACGCGACCGCCGTCGAGGTCCACGCGGGCGCGCAGCACAAGCTCCTCGCACAACAGCTGGTCGCCGCGACCGGACAACAGTGCGGCGAGTCGCTCCTGCGGGCGCAGCACGCTCGCACGCCGGTGGGTGCGCTTATCCGACAGCAGCAGCTCTCGCGCGCTGCTCCACAGCCCCTCCGCGACGTGCTCGCCCTCGCCGAAGCCGGCGCGCAGCACGAGCGCCTGGGCGGGGGACACCTCGTGGATGTGAGCGGCCGCGCCCGCGATGCGATGGGCGAACAGCACGCGGTTGAGCACGTCGGTGGCCGCCTGCGCCTCGCGCTCGGGATCGAGCTCGCGCAGCCATGCCTGCGCCTGGCTCTCCGCCGACAGCGCGACCGCGTCGACGACGGTCGCGCGTGTCACAGGCACCGCCGCCGGCTCGGGCTCGGGGTTGGCGCGGCGTGTGCGCGTGCGCCGACCGAGCAGTCCGCGGCGCTCGGCGCCCACGGTGGACAGCACCACCACGTGCTCGGGCTCCATTTCGTCGCTTGCGACGCTGTGCTTGCGCAGCAGGTAGCGGCCGTCGGCGGGTCCCAGCTCCCACGGAAGCTCCATCTGCACGAATGTGAACAGGCGCGTTGGCATCGGATCACATCAGAGTATGCGCACGATAGGCTTTGGCCGATGTCCGATGGGATGAGAGCGGCCGCGGGGCTGCGGGAGCGTTTGACGGGTGGCACCGAGGACAAGCTCGGCAAGGCACTTGCCGACCTGATCGACAATCCCCTGGTGTCCGGCACGATCGGCCGCGCGTTCGATGCGCGCGATCGCGCCGCACAGGCTCAGGAGCTGGCGCTCAGCGCGCTGAACCTGCCGACCGCCGCCGACATCGAACGGCTCACGCGCCGTCTGCGCTCGGTGTCCCAGCGCCTGGAGGGCATCGAGGACGGCGTGCACCGCCTCAACCGCGCTCTCTCCGACGGCGCGATCGACACGCGCCTATCGGCCGTCGAGGATCAGCTGAAGACGCTGAGCGGGAAGCTGGCCGGCAAGGCCGGTGCCGCGGAAACGCCCAAGACCGCCGCTCCGAAGGCGACCGCGAAGAAGCCGACGAGAGCAGCAGCAAGGCGTCCCGCAGCCAGCCGACCGGCGCGCGCCGCGAAGACGAAGAAGGGCTCCTGAGCTAAACGGCCAGCGCCGCTGCCGCGGCCCGGCCCATCGCCTCGACTGGCCCGACGAGCGCGTCGTCGTCAATGCGGGTGCGCGCGCCGCGCGCATCGAAGGTGTCGGTGACGACGAGCAGGCAGGCGACCGGCACCGCCGCGGCGGCGCCCACGGCAAACAGGCTCGCGGCCTCCATCTCCACCGCGATCGCGCCGCCGGCGCTCCACGCCTCGCCCCGCGCCGGGCTGGGGTCGTAGAAGAGGTCCGTGCTGACGATCCGCCCGGCATGGTACGGGCGCTCACAGGCTCCGAGCGCACCGAGCAGCGCCTCCGCCAAGCCTGGGTCGGCACGTGCCAGCTCGCCCGCGCCCAGCGCAGCGCTGGTGCCGTCGGCGGCGATCGACTCGCGTGCGAGCACCAGATCGCCGAGGCTAAGTGCGGGGTCGAGCGCGCCGCAGGTGCCAACACGGATCGCGCGTCGCACGCCCAGCTGGATCAGCTCGTGCAGCACGATCGCGGCGCTCGGGCCGCCCATGCCCGTGCTTTGGATTGTGAGCGGCTCGCCGTCGGCGGCGCTGCCCGTGTAGCCCCACAGCCCGCGGTGATGGTTGAACATCATCGGGTTCTCCAGTAGCAGCTGCGCGAGCGCGAGTGCGCGCCCCGGGTCGCCCGGCAGCAGCACACGCTCGGCCAGCTCGGCGGTGGGGCGCAGATGGATCGTTTCGAGCACGCTCATGGTCACGGCTCCCTCAACGGGCGCAGACGGGTTGGCTCAACGTGGTTCACGGGCCGCGACTTTAGACTGCGGTCACCGATGGACGCGTCCACAGCAGATGAGCCGCGGAGCACGGACGCTCAGGCGCCGCAGGACAGCGAGCTGACGCTCGCCCAGGTTGCGACTCGCGCCGGGGTGTCCCCGGCGACGGTACGGCGTTGGTTGAGGGACGGGTTGGTGCCGCAGTACGACGGCACCTGGACGCAGGCGGCGGCGTCGCACGTGCGGATCGTGGCGCGCCTACGAGAGCGTGGGCACGGCATCGAGCAGATCCGTGCGGCCACCGAGAGTGGCGGACTCGCCTTCGGCTACGTGGACGAACTGCTGCCCACGTCGAACACGCGCTACACGCTGGAGGAGGCCGCGGAGGCGACGGGCCTGGAGCCGCAGACGATCGAGCGGATCGTCGCCGCGATGGGGCTCAGTGTGCTCACGGTCGAGTCGATCTCGGAGGAGGACCTGGAGGTGTTGCGCTACGGCGCCAACATCCTCGCAGCCGGGTTCCCCCAGCAGGCGCTGATGCAAATCGCGCGCGTGTACGGACAGGCGATGGCCCAGATCGCCGACGCCGAGGTGCGCCTGTTTCACCTGTATGTGCACGAGCCGCTGATGCGCGAAGGCGTGCCGGGCGTCGAGGTGGTCGAGCAGATGGAGTCGATCACGCGCGAGATGCTGCCGTTCGCGCTGCCCTTCATCAACTACCTGCACGGCCGCCTGCTCGCCCACTTTGTCGAGCAGGACGTGATCGGTCACATTGAGGCCGACCTCGACATCGAGGGCGCCGCCGAGGGGCAGATGCGGGTGAGCATCGCCTTCGTCGATCTCGCCGGGTACACGCGCCTGACCGAGGAGCACGGCGACGAGGAGGCCGTCGGCACGGTGGAGCGCTTCGTGGAGACGGTCGAGCGCACGCTGCCAATCGACGCGCGCGTGATCAAGACGCTCGGCGACGAGGTGATGGTGGTCGGCGCCGACCCCGTTGCGCTGACCGTCTGGGCGGTGCATCTCGACGCGGAGCTGCCGCAGGGCTCGCCCGCGCCGCGGATCGGCATTCACAGCGGTGCGGCGCTGTATCGCGACGGCGACTACTACGGCCGCGAGGTCAACCGCGCGGCGCGCGTGGTGGCGCGTGCGGCCGGCGGGGAGGTGCTCGTTACGCGCGCGGTCGTCAGCGCCGCGAGCGGCACCGGTGGGCTGCGCTTCGAGCTGATCGGCGAAATCGGCCTGAAGGGGTTCAGCGAGCCGACCGAGCTGTTCCAGGCATTCGCGTCGGAGGGGTAGGGCCGCCGCGATGGGAGCGCTTCGGTCCTCGGCCGGCGCGGCGTCGGGCCGTTGGGAGCGACCGGCGGCCCGGCGGGGAGCCCGGCGGTGAACGCCGAGGAGCTGCACGAGCATGTGCGCGCCGGCGGCTTGCTCGCGGGCGAGCGGCCCGTGGTGGCGATGCTCTCCGGCGGGCGCGATTCGGTGTGCCTGCTCGACGTCGCCGTGGCCCTGTGCGGGGCAGGTCGCGTGCGTGCGCTGCACGTCAACTACGGGCTGCGGGCTGCCTCAGACGAGGACGAGCGACACTGCCGCGAGCTGTGCGAGCGCCTGGGCGTCGCCGTCGAGGTGGTGCGCGCGGAGCGGGCGCCGGGCGCCGCCGGCAATATGCACGCGTGGGCGCGCGAGCTGCGCTACCGGGCCGCGCTGGACTTGGCAAGGCGCCTGGAGGGCCTGCCCGCGTCCGACCCCTCGCCCTCCGCGGCGGGCGAGTCGGCTCTGGAGGCTCTCGCCCAGGATGCGCTCGGTGCTCGCGCGGGGACGGCTGTCGCCACCGGCCACACCGCGAGCGACCAGGTCGAGACGATCCTCTACCGCCTTGCCGCGTCGCCCGGACGCCGTGCGCTGCTTGGCATGTCCGTCCGCGAGGGGCGACTCGTCAGGCCATTTTTGGGGCTGCCGCGCAGTGCGACCGGCGATTACTGTCGGGAGCGGCATCTCGCGTGGCGCGAGGATGAGAGCAACAGCAGCGAGCGGTACGCCCGCGCGCGCGTGCGTCACGGGCTGCTCGTCGCCCTGGACGCCGTGCATCCGGCGGCACAGGCCAACGTGCTGCGCACGGCGGAGCTGTTGCGCGAGGAGAGCAGCCTGCTCGACGCGCTGGTGCGGGAGGAGCTGGAGGGGAGCGAGAGCATCTCCATCGAGCGCCTGCGCGAGCTGCACCCGGCGCTGGCGCGGCTCGTGGTCATCCACCTCGCCGAGCGTGCGGCCGGCACGAACGTGGCGCAGGCGGGCGAGCGGGTCGCTGAGATCCTCGCGCTTGGCGCCTTCTCCCGGGGGCAAGCGCGCGGTGGAAGGGCTGAGTTGCACGTTGGCGGGCTGGTTGCGGCCGTGGTCGAGCGTGGCGAGCTGCGCATGATCGCGATCCAGCCGCGCGAGCAGCACTGAGCGCGCGAGCGGCGTCCGCCAGCCGGTGTGCGGCGCCCGGGCCGGCGGTGGGGCGCGCGGCGGCTTGCCGGAGTGGCGACGGCGGGGCCGTTGGGTGGGCACGACCGCGGGGTCAATACACTCCCCCTCGTGGTGCCCACACCAGAGCGTCTCGCCCCCGCGAGCAGCGGGCAAAGCTCCGAGGTGGGAGAGGTGCTCGTCGCCGCCGAGGATCTGAACCTGCGGGTGCGCGAGCTGGGCGAGGAGATCTCGCGCGACTACGCCGGACGTCCGCTCCTGCTCGTCGGGGTGCTCAAGGGGGCAGTGTTCTTTCTCTCGGACCTGATGCGCTTCATCGACATCCCCGTCGAGG
>DATNKN010000152.1:0-12429 GCA_035603375.1 Solirubrobacteraceae bacterium | reverse complement strand
CGCCCCCCAACACGAGCAGCTGCACGTGTGTCCTCGCTGTTGCGGAGAGCTTATGCATCCGCTCGACTGGTCAGAGGAGTCGCCGGGACGCTGGCGCATCTCGATGCGCTGCCCCGATTGCGGCCTGCTGCGCGAGGGCGTCTTCGGCCAGCTACTCGTCGAAGCACTCGACGAAGAGCTGGACAAGGCAACCGGCGCGCTACTCAGCGACCTGAAGCAGCTCACACACGCGAACATGACCGAAGAGATCGAGCTGTTCACGCGCGCACTCGAGCTGGACCTGATCGGCCCGAGCGACTTTTAGAGCTGGCCCGCCGAGACGGGCCCACAGTTCAGCAGTAGCGCTCCACCACCGCGTCGGCAACGAGGTCGAGCAGGTCGTGGCGACCGTCGGGTAGCGACGCTGGCAGCGATGCCTTTGCCTCCGCGACGATCGACAGGGCCTGGTCGCGCGCCTGCTCAAGCGCGCCGGTGGCGGCGATCCGCTCGCACAGCGCCTCCGCGTCCTCAGGGCCCTCGAGCGAGGCGAGGTCGACCGCCGCTATCAGCGGGTCGCGTTGACGCGCGAGGATCAGCGGCAATGTGACGGTACCGTCGAGCAGATCGGTGCCGCGTGCCTTGCCGGTTCGCTGCGCCGGGCCCGACACGTCGAGCACGTCGTCGAGCAGCTGAAAAGCAAGTCCGATCCGCTCGGCGAATTCGCCGAGCGCCACCGCGAGCGCGGGCGTACCCCGCACCGCCACCAGCGCTCCGAGCCTGCACGCCGCTTCGAACAGAGCCGCGGTCTTCAACCGGCAGCGCTCCAGGTAGCGCTCCACAGTGATGTCCGACGCATACGCGTCCTCGCGCTGCAACAGCTCTCCCGCGGCAAGCGCCGAGCTGGCATCCGAGAGGGCACGCAGCTGCTCGGGGTCGCCGTTGCGGGCAAGCTCGGCAAAGGCACGCGAAAACAGCAAGTCGCCTGTGGCGATCGCGGGCTGACGCCCGGCGACGGCCGCTATTGTCGGGCGGCCGCGGCGCAGCAGGGCGCCGTCGATCAGATCGTCGTGGACGAGCGTCGCCGAGTGCACAAGCTCGACGGCCACGGCGGCGCGCACGAGGGCCTGCTCGCGCTCTGGCTCCGGACTCGAACCGTCAGTCGGCTTGCTCTCCTGAAGCGGAGGCTCAGCTGAGGGGCCTCGCGGGATGCCGGCGGCTTCCGCGGCGAGCACAACCAACAGCGGGCGCAGGCGCTTGCCGCCGGCGAGCACGGTTGCCGTCGCGTGCGAGGCCAGCGGAACACCCGCCTCGGCGGCGACCCCCTCCAAGTGAGTCTCCATGCGAGCCATGCGTTCGCGCAGCGTCGGGCCTCCGCGGCGCATGATCTCCTCGACCGCCTCGACGTCCCCCGCCATGTTGGTTCCGACCTGCAAAGCCCTCACGCAGGGACGGTAGCGCCGTGGACGGCGATGATGCCACCCGCCATCAGCACGTATCCGATTTCGCACAGTCCGGCACGCTCCATCTCGGCGGCGAGCGCAGCCGGCGAATGGAAGCGCTTGACCGAGTTGGGAAGGTAGGTGTATGCCTGCGCGATCGAGGTTTCCTCGCTCGACGCGCGCGAGCGCGACCCACGCCCAAGCAGCCCCGCCACAGGACCGGTGAGCTTGCCGATCGCGGGTACCACACGGTCGAACCACACGCGATAAAACAACGATAGCGGGGGCCGCGTTGGCGTCGTCAGCTCCAACACCACGACACGCCCCCCGGGGCGCACGACGCGCGCCATCTCACGAAGGCCACAGTGCACGTCGGAGAAGTTGCGCAACCCGAAGCCGTTGGTGGCCGCATCGAACGAGTTGCTCGCATATGGGAGCGCAAGCCCATCGCCAAACTCGAAGCGCAGGACGGCAGGGGCATAAGCGCGCTTGGAATCGAGCGTGCCGTTCTGGGAATCGCCGCCTGCATGAGCGGAGCGCGGGTCTCCGAGCGCGGCACTCTCGATCGCCTTGGCCCCCTTGACGCGCGCGCGCGCCAGCATGCCCTCGGAGAAGTCGCTTCCGATCACCTCTCCGCCCGGCGATACGCGCCGAGCCAGCTCGATCGCCAAATCGCCCGTGCCGGTGGCGATGTCGAGCACGCGGTTGCCCGGCGCCACGCGCGCGAGATCGACCGCGCGAGCACGCCAGCGATGGTGCAGGCCCGCGGTCATAACCGTGTTGAGCAGGTCATACACGCCCGCGACACGGTCGAACATCGCCCGTACCTGGCTCGCCTCCAGCCGCCCGGCGCTCACCACCGGTTCGGCTCGTCGCTGAGCGGGCATCGCCTGCCGCGCTACTTCAGCAGCGAGAGGAAGTAGACGGCCGCCGCGAACTTCTTGGGCGGGAGGTTCTTAAAGGACGGCATCGGCGCTGTCGGGTTGACGAGCGTGCGCGCAATCCCCGGACCCGGTAGCCGCGAAGCTATATGGGTCAGGTCGGGTCCGGGACCGGAGTTGCCGTTATCGCCGATTTTGTGGCACCCCAGACAGCCGGATTGAGCAACGACCTTCCTACCCGCTTCGAATTCGGCCAGCTCGTGTCCGCCCACTTGCACAACCGCTGCCGGCGTGGGCATTTCGATGACGGTCGGCGAGCCGGCGTTGGCACCCTGGTAGGTGAGCAGCGCCATCGCACCGATCACGAACAAGGCCGTCACGGTCGCGACAGGACGACGCTCGGGACGACGCTCGGGACCGCGATCGTAGAACGGCAACAGAAACAGCAGGATCATGCCGAGCGTGGGCACGCCGATCGTTGCGAGCGGCACAAGGCTGGGCGGCTTGATCACGCGCAGGACCTCGAACAGGAAGAAGAAGTACCACTCCGGACGCGGTACGTAGGTGGTCGTCGTGGGGTTGGCCTTCGAGCCGAGCTCGGCGCCGAACAGCAGCGACATCCCGATGATGACCGCCATCACCACGCATGCCATCAGCGAGTCCTTCATGACCGCGTAGGGGAAGAACGGCTTGCCCTGGGTCTTTAGGATCGCGTACTCGCGGAGGTACTCCTCCTTCTCGCGCTTGTTCATGCGTCAACCTTGCGCAGCTCAGGATTCTTCTCGGCTTTGATCCATGGCGGCGCGGTCGTGCCCAACTTGGCCACGAGGTACAGGTGGGCGCCGATTAGCGCGGCGAGCAGGCCAGGGACGAGAAGCATGTGGATCGCGTAGAAGCGCGACAGGGTCGTCGCCCCGAATTCACCACCACCGCGAAGGAAGTCGCTCAGGTAAGGACCGATCAGCGGGCCGGTACCGTTGATGTTGACGCCCACGATCGTGGCCCAGTAGGCGCGCTGATCGAACGGCAGCAGATAGCCGGTGAAGGACATCGTCATCGTGAGGATCAGCAGCACCACGCCGATCACCCAGTTCAGCTCGCGCGGATACTTGTAGGCGCCGAAGAAGAATGTGCGGCCCATGTGCAGGAACACGAGGATCACCATGACGCTTGAGCCCCACTTGTGCATCCCGCGCACGAACTGTCCGAGGAACACTTCGTTGGTGACGTGACGGATCGATTCGTACGCTCCACCGGAGGGGTCGGGACGGTAGTACATCGCCAGGAACACGCCCGTGACCGCTTGCGATAGGAAGGCGAACATCGTGGCCGAGCCGAGCGTGTAGAACCAGTTGGTGCCCTTGGGCACCTTGCGGAACATCATCCAGCGGGCGGCGCCACTGAGCGAGGTGCGCTCGTCGACCCAGTCGACGACGGTCTTGCCGGCTTCGGCGGCATGGTCGATCGGTGTCGCGCCGTTGCCCTCACCTGGGCGCGGCGGCGGAGCCTGCAGCGCGGAGGGCATCGGGGGAGCCGGGAGCTTGCGACGCTTGGCCATCGTGCGCTACTTCCTCTCCGACGGGCGCGAGGGATACATGTACTGGCCGATGCCGTCGATCGGCTCGCCCGGGTCGCGCGGGGAGAAGCGTTCCAGCTCGCTGTTGACGCTGAAGCGCGGGCCGATCTGCACCAAACCGTCGACGACGCGTGTGTAGAAGCGATCGAGCGGGCGCACCGGCGGGCCGCCGACGCGCCGGCCGAGCAGGTCGTACACGCCGCCGTGACAAGGACAGATGAAGCGCTCGGCGGCATCGACCCAGCGCACGGGGCAGCCGAGGTGCGCGCAGCGCGAGGTTATGGCGATGAACTGGGTGTGCAGGTCGGCCTTGTCAGTGTCGAGCAGGGGGTTGCGCTTGCGCACATACACCGTGGCCTTGCCGGCCTCGCCGATACCCGGGGTGAGCGTGATCACGGTCGGTATGTAGTTGTTGTCGGGGAACATGTCGGTCGGGCCGACGCTCTCCCATGTGTGCGGCTGCTCCTTGAATATCGGCCCGATCGCGAAGCCGAGCGCCGGCAGCAGGAAGGAGGCGGCGGCCACCCCGCCGGCGGCCTGGGAGCCGATCGTCATGAACCGGCGGCGCGTGACGGTCTCGCCCTCGAAGGCTCCGGGGATCTGTCGATCGACTGTGTAGCGGGACTTGTGCTGGCTGTGCTTGTCGGACACGGCGGGAACAATATCGAGTGAGCGCCCAGTCGGTTACCTTGAGGCCCACAGGACCGTGCCGACACGGACCGTCGGACCGGGGCACGCTGCTTTCTATGATATCTGGCTGGTGCTCAGCAGCCCGCAAGTTCTCGCATCGCCGACACGGCGGCGGGCGAAGCGGCGCGTGCGAGCGCCTTGGCACGCTCGTACTCGACACTCGTGCCCCAACCGACCGCCCGTGCCCCTGCGATCCACACCATCTCGGCAAGCTCGGGGCGACCGGCGCCGTGGGCGAGCGCGCTCAGCGTGATCGTGTCCGCCAGCTCGGCCACCGCCTCGACATCGCCCAGCTCGACCAGTCGCGCGAGCCCGAGCGCGTAGAGGCGGTCACCGGCGAGCAGGGCGAGATCGGATTCGGGCGGGCAGACGACGCGCGGAGCGCCGTAGTGCAGCAGGTAGCCCTCGTAGATCGTCTCGATCAGCAGTTCGTACTCGGCGGGGCGGGCGGCGGCACGGGGTCCCGACGCGACGAGCTGGGCGGGCCCGTCGGCTCGCGCGCAGGACGCGGCGGGGGGCGCGGAGCCGTCGGCGGGCGGAGCTACGCGATCGCTGGCCGCGTAGCCGTCGCTCGACGGCGCACCGTCGGGGCCGGCGCCAGCGACGAGGCTCGCCATCAGGCCCCCCTCGGCCAGCAGCAGGTCGCGCAGCCGCTGCAGCGAGGAGCCCTCAAGCACCGGCGCGCTCATGTCAGCTCCGCAAAAGCGGCGGCCGCGGCTGACACGGTCAGCTCCAGCTGCTCGGGGGTGTGGGCGAGCGAGGGAAACCACGCCTCGTACTGGGAGGCCGGCGCATACACCCCGCGCGAGAGCAGCTCACGACACCAAACGCCGTATGCCTCGTGGTCGCACGTGCCAGCGTCCTGGAGATTGAGGACCGGCGTATCGCTGAAGAACACCGTCAGCAGGCCGGGAGCGCTCACGACCTGGATCGGATATCCCTCCCCACCGGGCCCGCTTGCCGCCGCCGCGGCCTCGCGCAGACCACCGGCAAGCGCCTCGGTAAAGGACGCCAGCCGACGGTAGGCGTCGTCATCGAGCAACTCGAGCGTGGCAAGCCCGGCCGCCACCGCGAGCGGGTTGCCCGACAAGGTGCCCGCCTGGTACACCTCGCCGGCGGGGGCGAGCATTCGCATCGTCTCGGCGCGGCCGCCCACCGCGGCGGCGGGCAGCCCTCCGCCCAGGATCTTGCCCATGATCGTGAGGTCCGGCTCAACACCGGCCAGCTCCTGCACGCCGCCGCGCGACACACGGAAGCCGCTGATGACCTCGTCGAAGATCAACAGCGCTCCGATCGCGTCGGCACGCTCGCGCAACAGCGCCAGAAAGCCCTCGCGGGCGGGCACCAGCCCCATGTTGGCGGGCAGCGGCTCGGCGATAATCGCGGCGGGCGGCTCACCGCTGGTCGCCGCGAGCAGCGCATCGAGATCGTTCCACGGCACGACCGTCGTCGCGGCGGCGGTCGCGGCCGGCACTCCAGGGCTCGACGGCAGTGCGTGCGTGGCAAGGCCCGAGCCGGCCTGTGCGAGTAGGCCGTCGACGTGACCGTGATAGGCACCCGCGAACTTGACGATCCGCTCGCGACCAGTCACGGCGCGGGCAAGACGCAGGGCGGTCATCGTGGCCTCGGTACCTGAGGAGGTCATGCGCAGCATGTCCACCGACTCGATCCGCCGCGCGACCTCGGCGGCGAGGTCCAGCTCGCCGGCGGTCGGTGCCCCGAAGCTCGTGCCACGCGCGGCCGCGGCGCCGAGCGTCTCCAGGATGCCCGGGTGGGCGTGACCGTGGATCAGGGGCCCCCACGAGCACACGTAGTCGACGTAGCGGTTGCCGTCGACGTCGGTCAGCTCCGCTCCGGCACCGCGCTCGACGAAGATCGGATCGCGGCCGATCGCGCGCATCGCACGCACCGGGGAGTTAACGCCGCCCGGCAGCAGCTCAAGCGCGCGGCGATACAGCTCAGCCGAGCGCGTGTCTGTCAGGGATGCCGGCATCGGATCGTTCTGAGCGCGGCGCGAGACGCTTCAAACGCCGGCGTGCTCGCGTTCCCACGCCTTGAACTCGTCGGTGAAGTAGAGCAGGCGGATCTTCTTGTACTCGGTCGAGGAGTACAGCGTGGCGCGCTCCTCGATGCCCGTCATTTGCGCGATCGCGTCGAGTACGGCGTCGCACTCCTCCTTGGAGCGACCGTGGGCCATCGTGAACACCGAGTAGGGCCAGTCGGCGTAGGTGGGCCGCTGGTAGCAGTGGGAGATGCCGCGCACCGCCGCCATCTGGCGACCGACGTCGTGGATGTGCTCGTCGGGCACCTTCCACACACCCATGCCGTTCGCCGAGAAGCCGGCGCGGCGGTGGTAGAGGATCGCGGCCACACGCCGCAGCAAGCCGCGCTCCTGCATCCCGGCGAGATGCTCCAGGAAGCGCTGCTGCTCCTGGCCGAGCACGGCAGCCGCAGGCGCGTACGGTTCCGCCACGATCGGCATGTCGCCCTGTAGCGCCCTGATGACTTCGATGTCGCGATCGTCGTATGGCTGGCGCTCGAGCTCGATCGGCTCGGTGGCCACCGCTGCCTTGGACAAAGCCTCGGTGTCGCCCTCCATCTCCAGATCCATCCTGATCTTGAACAGCTTCAGCGTGGGCAGCTGGCGCACCGCCTCGGCGCCGGCCTCAGTGGCAAGCGCTTGCAGCGTTCCCTCCAGCCCAAGCGGCGAGTCGGGCTCGGTGGCGATCGTGAACCACAGGTTGAACTCATGGTTGCGCAGGTAATTGTGGGACACGCCGGGGTGGGCGTTGATGACCTGCGCGGCGCGGTGCGGGTTCTCGGGATCGACCTTCGCCGCGACGAGCATCGAGGAGTAGCCCAGAGCGCGCGTGTCGAAGATCGGCGTGACCTGGCGGATGATGCGCTCGTCCAGCAGGTATTGCACGCGCGCAAGCACCTCCTGCTCCTCCACCTCGGCCAGCTCGGCCACGCGCAGGTAGGGCCGCGGCTCGATCGGGAAGCTGCCCTGCATCAGGTTGAGCAGGCGCTTGTCGAGCTCATCCAGCGGGATCGCCGCGCCATACTTGCGGCTGCGCGTCTTCAGCCCGGGTCGCCCCCTGGCGGTGTCTGCCGTTATGCCGTCTGTGGTCGTGTCGCTGGTGCTTGACATCGGCTGCTCTCCTAGTCCGCCTCGGACAGCCATCGGGCGGCGTCCTTGGAGTGGTAGGAAATCACGATATCGGCACCGGCACGGTGCAGCGAGGTGATTATCTCGGTGACGGCGGCGCGCTCGTCCAGGCCGCCGGCGGCCGCGGCGGCCTTGACCATCGCGTACTCCCCGCTCACGTTGTACGCCGCGAGGGGCAGTCGCGTCGCCCGCTTGACGGCCGCGATCAGGTCTCCGTAGGCAAGCGCCGGCTTGACCATCAGCATGTCTGCCCCCTCGCTCGCGTCGAGCAGCGCCTCGCGCACCGCTTCGCGGCCGTTGGCGGGGTCCATCTGATAGCCGCAGCGATCGCCGAAGGCGGGCGCCGAGCCGGCCGCCTCGCGGAACGGGCCGTAGAACGCGCTAGCGAACTTGGCCGAGTAGGCGAGAATCGGGGTGTCGGAGAAGCCTTCGCCGTCAAGCTCCGCGCGAATCTCACCGACGCGCCCGTCCATCATGTCCGAAGGGGCCACGATGTCGGCTCCGGCACGCGCGTGACTGACGGCGGTGCGGGCGAGTAGCTCGAGCGTCGCGTCGTTATCGACGCGGGGCGAGCCCGAGGTCGAATCGAGCACTCCGCAGTGGCCGTGGTCGGTGTACTCGCACAGGCACACGTCGGTGATCACGAGCAGCTGCGGCAGCGCATGCTTGATCGCCGCGACAGCCTGTTGCACGATCCCATCCTGCTCCCAGGCGCCCGACCCTTCGGCGTCCTTTTCGGCGGGCAGGCCGAACAGCAGCACCGCTCCCAGTCCGAGCGCAGCCGCCTCGCGGGCCTCCTCGACGAGATCGGCCAGCGGCAAGCGCTCGATGCTGGGCATACCCTCGACGGGCTCGCGCGTGGTCGCGGTCTCCGAGACGAACAGCGGCAGCACGAGCCGGTCGGCGCGCAGCTCGGTTTCGCGCACCAGCCCGCGCAGGCCCGGCGAGGCCCGCAGCCTGCGCATACGCGTTACGGGAAAGGCCATCGCGTTCGAGGATACTCTCCCCTCACGACCCGCCCGCACCACCGCGCACCGGACCGGCACGTGGCAAACGCAAGGCGCAGAGCTATTCCGCGCGTCGCAATCCCAGGCGCGCCAGCGCGCCGAACAACAGCGCCAGGCCGGCCAGGTGCGCGATCGACACGCCGACGCCCGGCGAGGCCCCGTTGACGGCGGCGTCGAGCGCCTGCAGGGCCGCCTTGTATGGGAACACGAACGAGACGGCCCCGATCACGTCGTAGAGGCCGCTGGCAACCGACCCGCTCGGCACCAGCGCAAGGAAGACGAGCGGCAGGGACAGCAGGAAGGCGAGCAGCGAGGCGGCACGCACCTCGCGGGCCAGCGCACCGATCGCGACACCCAGGGCTCCGAAGCCGAGCGCGCCGAACACAAGTGCCAGCACCCACAGGCCGATGCGCGAGGCGTCGAGCGATACGAAGGCGCTGACGCCGAGCAGCATCGCCAGGGCGACCACGAAGGCGCAGCCGGCGGCGAGCAGCACCTTCTCGGCGAGCAGTCCCCCGGGGGAGATCAGCGCCCTTCCCGCACCACCACGCGAGCGCGAAGCGGGCGATTCGCCACGCATCGAGGTACCCGGCGAACGCCGCGTCAAGCGAGCCAGCACGTGCTCTTCGCGCTCCAGCGCGACGCCACCGGCGGCGAGTAGCACGCACAGAAACATCAGCGAGATGCTGACCGCGACCACCACCGCGTAGGTGTCCAGCGGCGTGCGTTTGCCGTGCAGCAAGGTGCTGTGCGCCGCGATCGGCTGACTGACCGTGGTGAGCACGTCGGCGGCAATGCCGAGGTTGTTCGCGGCGAGGCTGGCAAAGCCCGCGATGCGGGTGAGCGTCGCACGGTCCTCGCCAGGCGGCAGGCGTCCGGCGATCGCGCCGAGCTTGGCAGGAAGGTGGCGCAGACCGATGATTTCGTGCGTGCCGAGCGCGCCGAGCTGACCGCCTGATAGCAGCAGGTTGAGGTCGTGCACGGCGACGCTCTTGATCTGCTCCGACAGCGCCAGATTGGCCTGCGCGAGCGTCGAGTCGATCTCCGAGCGCACAAACGACTGCTGCAGTGCGTTGCCGTTGTAGATGACTTCGATCTGCGCCTGGCTCACGCCCGAGGAGAGCTTCGAGACGATGTCCGAGGGGATGACGATTGCCGCGAGCACGTCGCCGGAGGCGACCCGACTTGCCGCGGCCGCCCGCGTCGGCACGCGCACGACCTGCACCTGGCTGAACAGCTGGTTGGTGTATTCGTCGAGGCCGACGCGCGTGCCGCCGAGCACGAGCGTCTCGCCCGGTGGGGTTTCGTCGACGATCGCCACTCGCGGCTTGGAGGGGCCGGCGGAGATCGCGAAGCCGATCAGTAGCGCGATCGCCACGGGATAGAACACGAGCAGCGCCACCAGCAGGCGCGAGCGGCGCAGGATCAGCAGGTCCTTGCCGAGCAGCCATCTCATCGGCAGCTCCGCCGCCCGGGCCGGCAAGGCGCCGGCGTGCTGATGCCCGCGGGGCACCCTGGCACGCGTCTCATGCGCGCCCCCGCGTGCGCAGGAACGACACGAATGCCCGCTCGAAATCCTCGCCGCCGCCGCCCTCGCGAACCAGCTCCTCCGGCGCGCCGTCGAACAGGAGGCTGCCCTCGTCGAGCACGAGCACACGCCGCGCGTAGCGCGCGGCCTCGGCGACGACGTGCGTGGAGAACACAACGCTCGTGCCGCGCGCGGCGAGCGCGGCGATGAACTCCCACAGGCGCTCGCGCTGGGCGGGGTCAAGCGCGGAGGATGGCTCGTCCAGCAGGATCGTCGGGGGGTCGCCGAGCAAGCCAAGTGCCACGTTGACACGCTGCTGGTTGCCACCGGAGAGCGTCTCGACGCGCTCATCGGCGCGCTCGGCAAGGCCTGTTTGCGCGAGCATCCGCGCGAGCACCGCGTCCGGGTCGCCCACCCTCTCCAGGCGCGCGAACAGGCGCAGGTTCTCGGCGACCGACAGCTTGGAGTAGAGCGCGGGCTGCTGTGGCACCCAGCCAATCTCCCCCGCTGTGCGGCTCACGCTGCCCGAGTTTGGCGCCTGCACGCCGGCGAGGATCGAGAGCAACGTCGTCTTGCCGGCGCCGTTGGGGCCGATCACCGCGAGCATCTCCCCCGCATGGGCCGCGAAGCTGACGTCGCGCAGCGCTTCGCGCGAGCCATAGCGCTTGCCCAGTGACCGCACGCTCAGGACGGGCTCGTCCTTGGAGCGCTCAGGCGAATTCATGACAATCCCACGCGCACATGAGTGGCGTTGCCCGCCCGCTCACAGCAGCCCGCCGGAGGAGCCCCCTGAAGGGGACGAGCCCCCTGGCGGAGACAGGCGCTCCCACGGTTCGAGCTTGAGGTGGCGATGGAGGTAGACGGCGGTCTCCCTCAGCACAGAGAGGATCGGCAGCGCGAGCAGCGCGCCGACCACCCCGTACAGCTGCAAGCCGAGCAGCAGCGCAAAGATCACGAGCAGCGGGTTGATGCGCAGGGTGTGGCTGAATATCTGCGGCGCCACCACATGGCCCTCCAATTGCTGCAAGCCGACGAACAGCAGGCCGACCCACAGCGCGCTGACCGGGTCAGTGAACAGCGCCAGCACGATGGGCGGGATCGCGCCGAGGATCGGACCGATATAGGGCACCAGCTCCATCACGCCGTAGAACACGGCGAACGCGAGCGCGTAGCTACGCCCGTCAGGGAAGATCCCCAGTACGCCAAACAGATACAGCGCGAGGCCCGTGGAGGTGCCCATCACGACGCTGAACAGCAGCTGGCCGCCGACATAGCGCGACACGGCGTGCTGGACGAGCGTGGGGTAGTCGTCCCCACGCGTGCCGTCGCCCGGCGGCATCCAGGCGCGTGCGAGCCTGCCGATCGACTGGCCGTAGACGAGCATGTAGATCGACAGCACGAATACGAGCACGAGATCGACCAGCGCGCTGGCCACTTCGGAGAGCAGCGCGCCGCCGAAGGAGACGAACTTGGAGGCGCTCTTGGAGACCTTGTCCTCAATCGTTTGCAGAGCGGTCTTGCCCTGCGCGACGAGTTTTGCGTGGACGCCGTGTTTGTTCAGATAGCGCTGAAAGCTCCCGATCTGGCTGTTGGCTTCGTTGGCGATGTGGGGGAGATTGTGCGTGAACGTGCGAACCTGGTTGGCGATCGGGTTGGCGAGCAGGAAGCCCACTCCGGTGAGAGTCAGGAAGAATGCGACGTACACGGCCAGCACCGCCAGCCCGCGCGGCAAGCGCGTGCGCCGCTGGAGGAACGCGACCGGTGGGTTCAATATCAGCGCTATGACCGCGGCCACGACAAACACCAACAGCACCTTGCCCGCCGCCCTCGCGAGCACCCACAGCGCGAGCAATGAGATCGGTAGCAGCACAAGCTGCACCCAGCGCGGCACGATCACGCGCGGCGGCCGCGGGGGCACGCCGGCCTCGGCCTTGCCCGCCGGAGCGTCCACCAGCTCACGCTCGCCGGCTGTAGGCGGTTGTGCCTTCGCCTGCTCGCTCATTGCGACACTGGAGCATGCGCTCCAACCGTGGTTGTCATCGACCCTCCAGCGATGGGCAGAGTATGGCTGAGGGCGAGGCGGGCAAAACGGCGGACGGCGGCGCGGCGAGCATCCTGTTCGTGGGCGACCTCGTCGGCAGCATTGGTCGCCACACGTTG
>DATNKN010000133.1:0-6758 GCA_035603375.1 Solirubrobacteraceae bacterium | reverse complement strand
AAGCGCTCCAGCACGCCTTCGTACTCGGCCCAGGAGCGCTCCAGCTCGAGCGCGAGCGTCTCGTGATCGTTCTTGCGCAGGCCGGCGATGTCCTGGCGGTGGGTGTGGCGGCGAACGTCGTCCACGAACGCTTCGAAGCGCTCGCCGACACCGGGCGCTTCGAGCTGGTCGCACAACACCGGCGTGAGCGAGACAGTCAGCGGCGCTCCCTCGTCGAGCAAATCGAGCAATGGCAGGTAGCTACCGGCGATGGCCTCCCACAGCCACTCCTCGCCAAACGGCCACGTGCCAAAGCCCTCCACATAGGGCATGTGGGTATGCAGGACGATGGCCAGCTCGCCCTTGGTGGCGGAGCGGCTCACAGCCTGGCGACCGTGACCGGTATGAGGCGGCGTCCGCTCACGGCCGGCACACGGCGATGAAGTCGAGCGCCTCATCGAGGTCGGCCTCGCCCGCCGGGCGCAGCGCGAAGTCGCTCGCCGCGATCGCGGGCGTAAACCAGTCGTAGAACGGTTTCGTCAGACGCAGACGCGGGTGAACCCGGTCCCAGCCGAGCCTGAGCGCGAGCGCGTGCGCGTGCAGCTTGCGCGCGTGGAAGAGGCCGTACATCTCGACCGTGGCAAACGTGCCCCGGCACAGCGCCTCGAATTCGCCCGAGCGGTACTCGTGCACGTGCCAGGGGTTGTCCGAGCGCTCCGCGCCTTTCGGAGCCAGCGTGAGCACGTTGGGGGTCGAGACGAACACGACGGGCTTCTCGCTCTCGCCGACGAGCGAACGGAAGTGCGCGAGCACACCCGCTGGGTCCTGCAGGTGCTCGATCGTCTGCAGGAACACGACCGCATCGGCCGGCTCGGGGAAGGTCTCGACCAGATCGCGTGCGAAGCGCAGGTTCGGGCGGGTGGGGACTTGATAGCGAAGTCGCGCGTGCTCGTGCGCCTCGGGGTTGGCGTCCACGCCGACGACCGACGCCGCGCTGCCCGCCAACACGTCCGAGCCGTAGCCCTCGCCGCAGGCCATGTCGATCGCGCGCAGCCCGCTGACGCGCGCGGCGATCCACTCGTACACGGCGAGGTGGCGCCTGAACCAGTAGTTCTCCTCGGGCACGTCCGGCAACGTGCGCTCGCCTGTCAGGGCGAGCGGCGGCACGCCCTCGGGCTGGTTGCCCTGCAGAAACAGAGGCGCAGGGGGCGCGGAAGGGCCAGACACGAGGCGCGAGTATACGTGCCCCGCGTTTGGCCCGGCAGTGCGCATCGTCTGTGACGGTGCCTTATTGTGCCCGGCCGTGACACCCAGCTTGGATGCGGAGGAGATCCGCGACGTCAACACGCGCTACCACGACGTGGCGGCCAACCACTACGACGCGAAGTGGGGTATCGACTTCGGCGACGTTGGCCAGGCGCAGGTCATATCGAAGGTGCGCAAGGCCCTCGGCCGCAACCCGCGGCGCTTCGAGCGCTCGCTGGAGATCGGCTCGGGCACCGGCTACTTCACGCTCAACCTGATGCTCGCGGGCTTGATCGGCAAGGCGACCTGCACCGATATCTCCCCTGGGATGCTCGCCGCGCTCAGTGCCAATGCGCAGCGACTTGGCCTCGAGATCACGACGGTCCCAACCGATGCGGAGCGACTTCCCTTCGAGGACGAAAGCTTCGACCTCGTGATCGGCCACGCGATCCTGCACCACATCCCCGACCTCGCCCAGGCGTTCCGCGAGTTCGCGCGCGTGCTCGCCCCCGGCGGCACCGTGCTGTTCGCCGGCGAGCCCTCGCGCTACGGCGACCAACTCGCGAAAGTCCCCAAGCGCGCCGCGGCCACGGTCGCGCCGCTGTGGCGCCGCGCGATCGGAGCCCGTCCCGCCCCACCCGCCGACGGAGGCGCGCCGGAGGCGTCGCTTGAGGGCCTGGTGGACGTGCACGCCTTCTCTCCCGGCGAGCTATCCGGCTTCGCCCGCGACGCCGGCTTCGCCGACATTCGCGTCACGGGCGAGGAGCTACTCGCCAACTGGTTCGGCTGGACCAACCGCACGCTGGAGGCGACCGCGCATCCCGAAGACGTGCCCTGGGGCTGGCGCAACTACGCCTACCGGGGCTATCTCACACTGCAGAAGGTGGACCGCACGCTGCTCGAGTCACGCCTACCCGCGGCGATGTTCTACAACCTCATCGTGACGGCTTCCAAGCCGTGAAAGGCAAATGGGTCCTTTGGACCCATTTGGCGAGATGGGTTAATGAGAAGCCCTAGTGGGTCATTGGCCCGTTGGGCCAATGGGAACGAGTTTGGAGAGAGGACGGCTGTAATGCGCCTGTTTCGCGGCACCCGCCCTCTCAAGCGCTGGCGCTATGTGGGGGTGTTCGGCGAGCGGTTCATGATCTGCGCGGCCTCGGTCCACGTCGGTCCGGCACGGCAAACATTCTGGGCGGTGTTCGAGCGCGAGCGCGGCGCACTGATCGAGCGGACTCGTTTGATCCCGCGACGCGGCGCGCTCGACCTGACGCCTGGACGACTCCGCGTCCGTGACGATGCGGTCCTGCTCGACCTCTCACTCGAGGAAGACGACGGCATCGAGGCCACCTGCCCAAGCGGACGCTCATACGTATGGACACGCAAGCAGGCTGGGGTGCACGCCCGCGGGACTCTTGTCCTCGACGCTCGCCCACCGGTCGAGATCGACGCACTCGCGGTGATCGATGACACCGCCGGCTACCACGCACGCGTCACCGAGTGGTGGTGGGCCGCTGGGGTTGGCGCTGGACCGGACGGCACGCCGCTTGCGTTCAACCTCGTGCAGGGCGTCAATGACCCACAGTGCGGCAGCGAGCGCGCGGTGTGGATCGCGGGCGTACCCCACGAGACACCTCCTGTGCTGTTCTCAACCGACCTGAGCGCAATCGCCGCGGACGACGGCTCAGAGCTGCTGTTCGCGCCGGAAGCCGAGCGCAGCCGTCGTGACAACCTGCTCGTACTGCGAAGCGACTACCGTGCCCCCTTCGGCACATTCAGCGGAACGCTACCGGGCGCCGTCCCGCTCGCACACGCTGTCGGGGTGGTGGAGCACCACCGAGCGCTTTGGTGAGAGCCGGCTCCCCGTGGGGTCAGGCCGCTGAACCGGGCGGCACGCGCTCAAGTCCGCCACACACCGTCTCGACAACCAGCTGCTTGGCGCGCTCCAGGTCCTCCTCGCTCTGCGGTAGTAGGCCGAAGATCCAGCCGGTCAAGACCTGCTCGATCGCTCCGTAGAAGGTCATCGCGGCGAACTCGGCGTCTATCTCTACCTTGAAGATGCCTTCCTGCTGGGCCTTGGTGACGATCTCGCCGATCAGGCGGTAGGCCTCGCGGATCTGGCCCAAATGAGTTTGGCCGAAGGAGTTGGCTGCGCGGGTCACCTCAACGATGATGACCTTCATCAGGTCGGGGTCGTGGCGGTAGCTGTCGATGATGAAGGAGGCGATCGCACCGAGCTTCTCGCGTACGGGGACCGGCTTGCGGTCCACCTCGCGAATCGTCTCCAGCATCACTCCCCAGCGCTCCAAAAAGAGTGTGTTGAGCACTTCCTCCTTGGAGGGGAAGTAGTGGTAGAGCAGGCCGTAGGCGACACCAGCCTCATCGGCGATGTCCGACACGCGGCAGGCGTGGAAGCCCTGGCGTGCGAACACGCGCACAGCCGCGTCGAGGATCGCGCGGCGACGATCGGGCACGGCCTTTGCCCGCGTGGAGCTCACGCGTATACCTCCGGGCGGCGGTGTTCCAGCAGCGGCACGCGCCGGCGGATGTCGTCCTGGCCGTCGAAGTCGAGGTCGGCGAGGACATAGCCGGGCGCTTTGCCGTCGGCGCGCGCGAGCACCGTGCCCCATGGATCGACGATCAGCGAGCAGCCGCCCGAGTGGTGGCCGCCGGGGTGCGTGCCGACCTGGTTGGCGGCCACGACAAATACCTGATTCTCGATCGCGCGGGCGCGTATCAACGGCTCCCAATGGTCGCGTGTCGTCGGCTGCGTGAAGGCCGCCGGCAACGCCACGACGCGCGCGCCGCGCAGGGCGAGCACGCGGAACAGCTCGGGGAAGCGCAGGTCGTAGCAGATCGCCATGCCCAGCTTGGCGCCGCCGGCCAGAACGCTTGAGATGACCTCCTCGCCCGGCTCGTCGGTGTCGGACTCGCGGTAGCGCTTGCCCTCGATCTCCACGTCGAACATGTGCAGCTTGCGATACACCGCCCTGATCTCCCCGTCGGGCCCGACGTGAACGGAGGCGTTGGCAAGCCGCCGATCCGCCGGCGCGCCGCCCGCGAACTGCTCGTCGGTTTCGGGTGAGCGACGCTCGGCGATCGAGCCGGCCACGAGGTCGAGCTTCAGCTCGGCAGCGATCGCGCGTGCCCAGGCGATCGCGCTCCCCTCCAGCGTCTGCGCACCGGCACGCAGATCCTCGGGGCTACCCATAACCGTCCACTTCTCCGGCAACACCACCAGGGTGGCCCCCTCGGCCGCGGCGGCGCGTACCAGCTCGTCGGCGGCGACGATGTTGGCCTCCACGTCCGCCCCGGAGCCCAGCTGTATGGCGGCAGCCTTCACGAGCCGCCCTCGCGCGAGACGATCCCCATATGTGGATAGATTGACTGGTCAGTCAACACTTCAAAGAATAGCGGCGTGCCGCTGCTCTGCTCGGGCAAGGAACCTCAGGCAAGGAACGAGTCTTGCCTGGTCCCCTCGCGGGGACCGGCCACCGCGCCCTGCTCCAGCAGCTCCGCGATCTGCTCGTCTGTATAGCCGGCGTCGCGCAGGACCTGCTCGGTGTGCTCGCCGAGACCCGGGCCGGGCAGGCGGTTATGGGCGCCAGGGGTGCGGTCGAGCTTGACGGGGATGCCGAGCTGGCGCACGCCGTCCTGCACGCCTGGCTGGTCGAGCGTGACAACCATCTCACGCTCACGTACCAACTCGGAGGCGAGCGCCTCGTCCAGCTCCAAGACGGGCTCCAGACAGCAATCGTGTTCACCGGCGAACTGGGTCCACTGCGCGCAAGTGCGGGACTTGAAGATCTCGACTACCTGCCCGTGCGCATCGGAGCCCGGGGCTTCGAATTGCCTCTCGATCAAGTCCTCGCGACCGACGCCACGACACCATGCCTGCCAGAACTTGGGCTCCAGGGCGCCAAGCGTCACCCAGCCATCCGCGCACTCGTACGGCCGGTAGCAGACGATCGATCCCGCGAGCATCTGCCCGCCGCGCTTGGGGACGATCCCGTCGGCGAAGTATTGACCGGCGACCATCGCAAGCCAAGAGAGCGCGCCGTCGGCCATCGACACGTCCACCATCTGGCCCGCCCCCGACCCGGGTTTCTCCGGCGAACCGTCTCGCTCTCTCAGTGCGGCAAGGATGCCCAACCCCGCCATCAAGGCCCCGCCGCCCAGATCCGCGATCTGGCCCGCTGCCTGCACGGGCGCGCCATGGCGCTCTCCCGTAAGGCCGAGCAGGCCGATCAGGCCGAGGTAGTTCATGTCGTGCCCGGAGGCATCGCGCTTGGGGCCGGTTTGGCCATAGCCCGTGATCGCGCAATACACAAGCCCCGGGTTCTCCTCGCGCATCCGCTCATAGCCGACGCCGAGACGATCGAGCACGCCGGGGCGGAAGGACTCGAGCACGACGTCGTATTCGCGCGCGAGGCGCAGCAGCACCTCACGCCCAGCCTCGTTCTTGAGGTCGATCCGGATCGAGCGCTTGTTGCGGTTCAGCGACAGGAACATCGCCGACTTCGCGCTGTCCTGCGCGCCCTCGTAGTAGGGCGGTGCCCAGCGGATGTAGTCGCCCTGGCCGGTGTCCTCGACCTTCAAAACGTCGGCACCAAAGTCGGCCAGCAGCAGCGAGCAGAATCCGCCGGGCAGCAGGCGCGAGAGGTCGAGGACGCGGATGCCTTCCAGAGGCAGGTCCATCAGGCGATCCCGAGCAGCCCGCGCGCCTCGGCGACCGTGGCCGGACGGCGGCCGACGTCTTCGGTCATCTTCCGCGCTTGGGCAATCAGGTCGCCGTTGGAGCGCGCCATCGAACCGTCGGGTAGGTACAGGTTGTCCTCGACACCGGCGCGGATCGAGCCGCCGAGCGTGAGCGCGGTGGCGATCAGCGTCCATTGGTCGCGGGAGATCCCGATTACTCCCCAGTGGTGTTTGGTCCCGTCGGTTGAACCGCCGGGACCGGTCGGGACCTCGCCGATGTTGTCGGCCATCGCCGCGAGGTTGCGCGGCGTTGGCGGTATGCCTCCGACCACCCCCATCACACAATCCACATGAAGGGGGGTCTTCAAAACCCCCATGTCAACGAGTGGCGCAAGCGAGCCGACGTGACCGAGGTCGAAGCACTCATGCTCGGGCTTGATGCCAAGCTCGTTCATCGCCTGCAGCAGCTCGACGATCTCCTCGAAGGGGTTGTTGAAGACCATCTTGAAGACGAACTCTTTGCGCGTGCGCGAGTACTTGGCGTAGTTCATCGAGCCCATGTTGAGCGCGGCGACTTCGGGGCGGCAGGCGCGCAGGTACTCGACGCGCTTGGCCACCGGCACGCCGATCGTGCCTGTCGAGTAGTTGACGATCACGTCGTCCACCGCGCCCCTGATCGCCTCGGTGATCGCGCTGAAGTCCTCGATCTCATAGCTGGGAGTGCCGTCTGGTTTGCGCGCGTGGATGTGGATCATTGAGGCGCCCTCGTCCACGGCGCGCTTGGCCTCGGCGCCGTACTCCTCGGGCGTGTAGGGGATCGCGGGGCACTGCTCGCGGTT
>DATNKN010000116.1:0-21962 GCA_035603375.1 Solirubrobacteraceae bacterium | reverse complement strand
TGTTAAGGCCGGTGCCGGAGTTCATCGCCGCCGTGATCCCGATCACGCGGTCGTCACGCCGACACTCGGACACCAGCGCGTCTCCGAAGACCTGGGTGTACGCCGGGGGTCCGGGCTTGAAGCCGGCGGGCTTGCGCACGGCCTGCGCGGGCGCGCCGTTGGTGATCGACTTGGGCTTGGCGGCGTGCCACTTCTCCATGCCCTCCAGGCCGCCGTCCTCGGCGGGCGCAAAGCCCTTGCCCTTGACGGTCGCGATATGCACGACAACGGGGCGTTCGGCCGCCAGCGCCTCACGCAACGCGACCCTCAGCGCACGCACGTCGTGCCCGTCGATCACGCCCATGTACGCCCAGTCCAGCTCCTCCCACCAAAGTCCCGGCGCCCAAAACGCCTTGATCGACTCCTTCAGCTGCGGGCCCAGACGTTCAAACGTAGAACCGAGCCCCCCTGGCAGGCGGGCAAGACCGCCCTCCACACCCGAGCGGGCATGCCACAGCTTCGGGTTCAACCGCACGCGGTTGAAGTAGCGCGACAGCGCACCCACATTCGGGGCGATCGACATGCCGTTGTCGTTGAGCACCACCACCATCGGCGTGCCCAGCCCACCCGCCTGCCCGATCGCCTCGAACGCCACGCCCCCCGTCATCGCACCATCGCCGATCACAGCCACAACCTTGCCGTTGGCCTGCTCGTCGTCGAGATGGCGCATCGCCTCCTTGATGCCCACCGCATACCCGATCGAGGTGGACGCGTGGCCCGCCCCCATGATGTCGTGCTCAGACTCCGCCATCGAGCAGAACGGCGCCAATCCGCCGTACTGGCGGATCGTGTGCAGCTGGGAGCGCCTGCCCGTGAGGATCTTGTGCGGGTAGGCCTGGTGGCCGACGTCCCACAGGATCTTGTCGCGCGGGGAGTCGAGCAGCGAGTGCAGCGCAACCGCCAACTCGCACGTGCCGAGATTTGCGCCGAAGTGCCCACCGATCTCCCCCACCGTGTCGATGATGTATTCGCGCACCTCCTGCGCGAGTTGCTCAAGCTCCTCCTCGCTGAGGGCCTTCAGGTCCTGTGGGCTGTCTATGCGCTCGATGATCGTCACGATGTGCGTGTGTAGATGAAGTCCGCTATCTGCTCAAGCTCGATGGTAGGGCCGCCGTCCGCGAGCGGCCCACCCTCGACGACCAAGGCGGCCTGCGCGAGCGCCTCCCGTGCCGTCCGGTGCGACTCCGCCGCCAGCTCCCTGGCTCGATCGATTCCGAACTCGCTCACGTATGTCCGCTTGCCATGCCTCTCATCGCTGCCTCGCGGCTTGCCGAGCGCAAGGTCGGTGCCGGTCACGTCCAAGATGTCATCGACGATCTGAAACAACACGCCCAGCTCTCCCGCGAAGCGCCGCAACGCAATTGTCGCAGGTCCACGCACTCCGGCCAGTAACAGCACGCAAACAACCGACGCGTCGATCAGCCGGCCAGTCTTCAGCTCGTGCAAGCGACGCAGCCCCGCCGGCCCATGCGGCGCGCGTCCGCTCACGTCCACATACTGCCCGCCCACCATCCCATCGACGCCCGTCGCCGCCGCCAGCTCCACCGCCGCCTCGAGCACCAGCTCGGGCGCAGAGCGGTGCCCGCCGAGCAGGTGGCGAAACGCCTCCGCATACAACCCGTCGCCGGCCAGTATCGCCACGTCCTCGCCGAAGGCGACATGGCAGGTCGGCCGCCCGCGCCTGAGCGTGTCGTCGTCCATCGCCGGCAGGTCGTCGTGGATCAGCGAGTAGGTGTGGATCAACTCCAGCGCCGCCGCCAACGGCATCGCCTCCTCGCGAGCCAGCCCAACCGCGTCCGCGGTCGCGAGCGCGAGCACGGGTCGGATGCGCTTGCCGCCTGCCAGCAGCGAATAGCGCATCGCCTCCTCCAGCCCCCCCGTCAACGCCTCGCCGGAGAAGCGCATCGCCTTCAGGTAGCCCTCGATCTCCTGGCGCAGGTGCTCGGGGTAAGCGGCTTGCACGAGCGGCGCGCCCGCCTTCAGAGCAGCGAGTCCTGGCCCGGGGCGGGCTGAGACACCTCGGCGCGCGCCTGGCGCTCAAGCTCAGCCGAAGCTTGCGTGGCAAGCGCCGCACAATCCTCGACCATCGTGGCGGCCGCGTCAGGCGAAAGCTCGCCTGAGCGCAACTGCTCGGCAGCACGCTCCAGCCGCTCGATGAGATCGTCGATCCGCTCCAGGCTCATTGCTGGGTCGCATTCTGGCGTACCTCGCGCAAAGCCGCAGCCAGCACACCGTTCACGAACGCGGGCGCGTCGCTGCCGCAGAACGTCCTCGCCGTTTCAATCGCCTCCTCGATCGCTCCCTCCGCCGGGATCGGTGTGTCCCCCGGCGCCACGTCCGGATGCAGCATCTCGACCAGCGCCACCCGCATGATGCTGCGCTCGAGCGGCTGGATGCGCTGCACCGACCAGCCGTGGGAGTGCCGGTCGATCGTCTCGTCCAGCTCCTCCGCGCGGTCCGCCGCGGCATGCGCGAGCGCGCCTGTGAGCAGCGAGGCGTTGCGGCCCAGCGTCTCCGCGAGCGGCCTACCGGTCAGGTCGTGCTGGTACAGGGCGACCACCGCCGCCCTGCGTTGCTCGGAGCGGCGCACCTCGCTCCTAGCTTCCGAGTTCGACGAATCGGTGTACTCGCGTGCCTGCCATCAGGCCCGCGACATGTATTCGCCAGAGCGCGTATCCACGCGGACCATCTGGCCCACGTCAATGAACAGCGGCACCTGAATCGTCGCACCCGTCTCGAGCGTCGCCGGCTTGTTACCGCCACCGGACACGCTGTCCCCACGCAGACCCGGGTCGGTCTGCGCCACCTGCAGGTCCACCGCACTCGGCAGCTGGATGTCCGACGGCGCGTCGTCGATGAACAGCACATCCACCTCGCTGCTCGGCTTCGTCCAGCGCAGCGCCTGCGCAAACGCCGACTCCGGCACCGCGATCTGCTCGAAAGACTCCGTGTCCATGAAGTGCGCGTCCGTCCCGTCCGCGTAGAGGTACTGCATCCTGCGGGCCTCAGTGCGCACCGAGCGAAACTTCTCCCCAGCGCGGAAGGTGCGGTCGATCACGGCGCCGTCAGAGGCGCGGCGTAGCTTCGTGCGCACGAACGCTCCGCCCTTGCCCGGCTTCACGTGTTGGAACTCGAGGATCTTGAAAACGGTCCCCTCGACGTCTATGTGGTTTCCGTTCTTAAACTGGTTGGTGGTGATCACGGCTTGGGAGGGTAGCGGGCGAAGGCAGCCGAGCGGGTTCGCATCCTTGATCGCCGTGCTCGAGCTGCCGGTCATACGATCGTCCACTGCAATGGTTCGAGACTTCAGATTTTGCCGCAATGCGCCGGATCAATCATCAGTCGCATGTTTGTCGAAGATGACACTCTGTCGAGCGCGCTCAATTTTCGTCTGAGCGAGCTTGTCGAGGGCAGCGAGCGTTCTGATGCCCGTGACTCAGGGCCCTACGTAACACCGCCGCGCCACTTCGTCGCGCTCCTGCCACTGTCCGTGTTCGTCACGCTCACGGTGATCGCGGGACCGGTCGCCGTCGTGGCCGCGCTCGTGCCTCGCCACGGGATGCTCTGGGAGGCGCTCGCGGTCGTCTTGGGGGTGCTCGGTTCGCTTGCGTTCGCATCGGTGGGTGCTTGGCTCTGGATGCGTTGGCCTCGCTCACGGGAGGTGATCTTCGCCGAACTGATGCTCTGGGGCTGGGTGCGGCGTTTCCGGGCGGAACGGCGCCTGGCTCGCACGCGAGACCTCTTTGAATCCGCTCGTGAGTCGGGCTCCACGGTCAGCATCGAGCTGCTTACGCAGCTCAGCGATCTGCATCAGGCGGTCGATCCATACCTGCACGGGCACAGCCGTAGGGTTGCCTCTTACGCTGTAAGGATCGCGCGCGAGATGCGTCTCTCGCCAGAGGAGATCGCGAACGTCGAGACCGCCGCGCTCGTGCACGACATCGGCAAGATCTACACGCCGCAAGAGATCCTCCACAAGCCCGGCCCGCTGACCGACTGGGAGTTCGCGATCGTCAAGCTCCATGCGCGTGACGGCGCGGAGATCCTCGCCGGCGCCGGAGACCCGCGGCTCACCGCGATCGTGCGCCATCACCACGAGCGACTCGATGGCAACGGGTATCCCGACGCAATCGAAGCGGCCGAGATCCCGTTGGGATCTCGGATCATCGCGGTGGCCGACACGTTCGACGCGATCACCTCGACCCGTCCCTACAGGCCGCCACGCAGCCACAGGGAAGCTATCGACGTCCTCTCCAATGAGTCCGGCACGCAGTTCGATGCGACTGTCGTGGCGGCATTCCTAGCCTGCTATACGGCTCGTCGCCCAGTTGCCCGGTCGGCGTTCGCGAGCGCCGTGTCTGAGCAACTTGTCTCTGCGATCAAAGCCTCATCGACAAGCCTGACCGCGGGCTCGATCGCGCAGACACTTCCCGCGCTCGGAGTGGCAGGCGTGCTAGCCACTTCCCCGGCTTTGCATCACGGCAGAGTCGATCACCGATACGAGGCCACGCAGACGGTCGTGCGCCTGGCATCGGGTCCCGCTCCCGTTAGAGCAGACAACGACAAGACTGTCCTGCGAACTGGACAGCTGAAAACCGGACAGCCCCTCGTCGGTAAGCGAGAGAACCCACGTATGAGGATCAACCTTCCCGACACCAACAGCACCAGCCCGAACATGAGCACGAGCCCCAGGGCGAGCACGAGCGAGCCGGCGCCTTCACCGGGATCGCACGGACCGGCGCAGAGCCCAGTCGGGTCGGGATCCGAATCATCCAACCCGACGGCACCCGTCCCCGTCCCACCGACGTCCCCACCGGTCAACGTCCAGCCACCGCAATCCACCCCTCCCGTCCACCCAGCCGAACCGCCCGTTGAGATCCCCCCGACTCCTCCTGTGACGATCTCGGTACCCAACACCCCTGTGCAGATCTCGGTGCCCAGCCTCACAGTCCCAGCCGTGAACCTCCCCGTGCACCTCCCGGCAACCGACGTTTCGAGCGTCCTACAGGGCGTCGGCCTGCAAGTCGGCGGCTGAACACCGACCGGCGAAAGTGGCATCCGCTGGTCGCTCGAACATATGCTTGCCGTATGGCCTAATGTCGTGCGCAAACCGACCAAGGGAGTACGGCATGAAGAACCTGCAAGGTCGTACAGCGCTCGTCACCGGCGCCTCCGGGGGTTTGGGGACGCACATCGCACGCCGGTTGGCACGTGAGGGAATGAACGTGGCAGTCTCCGGCAGGCGTGAGGACGCGCTCGCGGCAGTCGCCACTGAGTTGAGCGCGCTTGGCGTGAAGACGGTGGCGGTGGCGGCGGACCTGTCTGACCTGAGCGCCATCGACCCGCTCATTGACAGCGTCGAAGCGGCGCTCCGGCCGATCGACGTGCTCGTCAACAACGCCGGTGTCGAGTCGATTGGCGCCTTCACCACCTACACGCGCGAGGAACTGACCTTCTCGGTGAACGTGAACCTCACCGCACCGCTATTGCTCACCCACAGGCTCACCCCCGGGATGCTCGATCGTGGACAGGGACATGTGGTGTTCATCGCCTCGGTCGCCGGCAAGGTTGGACCCGCGTTCAGCGAGCCCTACGCAGCCACCAAGGCGGGACTGGTCGGGCTCACACAGTCTTTGCGCGCCGAGTATCTGGACGCACCGGTCGGTTTCTCGGTCATCTGCCCCGGATTCATCGCCGGCGACGGGATGTATGCGCGCATGGTCGAGGACGGCCACAGCTCCAACCGCATGATGGGCGAGACGACCACCGAGAAGATCGCGGAGGCGGTGGTACGGGCGATCCACGAGGATTCTGCCGAGATCATCGAGAGCGGAGCCCCGATCCGCCCGATGCTCGCACTCGCCCAGCTCGCGCCTGGGCTCGTCGAGCGCGTAGCACCTAGGTTCGGCGTCACCGAGATGTTCCGGCGGGTCGCGGTCTCGCGCGGACGCGCGGGCTGACCGGCGAGAGAAACTATCGATACCCGACAGCGACGCACGCCGCCGGATCTCCAGACACCTCATCGAGTCGTTCATTTCGCTCTTCAAGGGCAATATCTGAGCTGCCGATGCCCTTCGTGTGACAAGGCTTCTGGGGCGCAGGACCCTCTGGACAGTCGCGGCCACCGTCAGTGCGGCCGCGACTGGCTGGCTGGGCCTGTTTGGGTTTGGTTGGAACGACTATGACAATGAAGCGCGGGTGCCCGTCTACGCGCTCGTGCACGGCCATCTTGGAGCATTCCTGCGAGAGGCTCCTGTGTATGGCGGCTCCCTGCTCGAGCGGGCGCCGTTCGCGCTGATTCCCAATCTCTGGGGTGGAGGCGAATTTGCGGTCTACCGGATGCTCGCGATTCCCTGTCTGCTCGCCGGTGTCGCGCTGGGTCTCTGGCTGGTAGCGCAAATCCGCCGGCGGGACGGAAGCCTGCTGGCACAGTTGGTGGCCCTCGGCCTGTGCACCGCCAACCCTTTGACGCTGGCGGCTTTGGAACTCGGTCATCCCGAGGAACTGTTTGGTGGGTGTCTGTGCGTCGCAGCCGTACTACTGGCCACCAGGGACAAGCCTGTCCTGGCAGGCTTGGCTATCGCCGCGGCGATAGCCAACAAGGAGTGGGCTGTAGTCGCCCTCGGTCCAGTGCTGCTCGCGCTCCCGGCACGTCGAATGCTGTTGCTGTCGGTCGCAGGCATGATGAGTGCCGCTCTACTGGCGCCGTTCGCCCTCGCTGGGCACAACGCGTTTGGAGCGAGTCTGCACGGGGTGGCGACGTCTTCGAGCGCGATCTTCCAGCCTTGGCAGATCTGGTGGTTTCTTGGTCATCACGGCGAGGTCGTGCGCGGTTTGTTCGGGGGACTCAAGCCTGGCTATCGAACAGCGCCCAACTGGGTGGGCGCTGTGAGTCATCCGCTGATCGTCCTGTCCGCCTTCGCCCTCTGCATACCCGTACTGCCAAGGCTCTGGCGCGCGGGAGACACCTCTGCGGTAGCCGTCCAACGAGTCTCCGATCGACCCGAACCTCGACGCCGCGTAATTCCTGAGCGCGACGCGCTGCTGCTGCTAGCGCTGGTGCTGCTGGTGCGCTGTGTGCTCGACACGTGGGACACCGTGTACTACCCACTGCCGTTCCTACTGGCCCTGCTGAGTTGGGAGACGCTCGCATTTCGCCGTCCCGCGATCATCTCGCTGTCAAGCACTGTGTTGGTCTGGGTCAGCTGCGAGTGGCTGCCAAACTTCGCCTCGGCCGATGATCAAGCCGCGTTCTTCCTGGCGTGGACACTGCCGCTCGCAATCGGGCTGTCGTGGGCTTTTTACGCACGAGGACGCACATCAGTCGACGAACGTGAGCGCCTTGGGCAATTGCGTAAGCCGCTGCGAGCCGTTGTCGTCGACCGCGGCCAGGTCCTCGATGCGTACACCCAGGCGCCCGGGTAGGTAGACCCCCGGCTCGACCGTGACGATGTTGCCTGCGCGCAACGGCTGCTCGCCCGCCGTACGCGAAAGCCGTGGGCCCTCGTGGATCTCCATTCCGACACCGTGTCCCAAGCCATGTCCGAAATGCTCGCCGTGGCCGGCGTCCTCGATGATCGAGCGCGCGACCGCGTCCACCGCACGACCGCTGATCCCCGCGCTTAGCGCCGCAAGCGCCGCTTCCTGTGCGGCGAGCACGAGCTCGTACACGCGGGTCGCATCCTCGCCAAGCGTGCCGGTGGCATAGGTGCGGGTGCAGTCAGAACAGTAGCCGTCGAGATACGCACCCCAGTCGATCGTGACGAGCACCCCCTTGGGGATCTCGACCTCGCGCGGCTCCGCGTGCGGGAGAGCGCCGTGCTCACCGGCGGCGACGATCGATGGGAAGCTTGGCGCCTGCGCACCCAACCGGCGCATACCCAGCTCCAGCTCGATCGCCACATCACGCTCGCTGCGCCCGACCAGCCCTGCTTCAAGCACACCGATCAGGGCCTCATCCGCAAGTTGCGCGGCAGCTCGTATCCTCGCGATCTCCTGCTCGTCCTTGACTTCGCGCAGGCTCTCCACGACGCCGCCACACGGCACCAGCTCCCAGCCCTCGCCAAGCAGCTCACGCAGACGCGCATACTGCTTGACGCTCAGTGCGGCGTCATCGAAGCCGAGCTTGCCACGATCGAGATTCCCACCCGTCCCCTGCTCGCCCTTCCCAAGCACCTGTGCCAGGGCTTGAAGCAGATCCACGGGCGCTATCTCGCGCGTATAGAAATCCGGCACCTGCTCGGCTGACTGAATCGCATAGCGGAAGTCCGTAAAGAACAACTGTTGTGCGTGTTCACTGGTGGCAATCACAGCGAGGCCGTTCGAGCCCGTGTAGCCGGTCAGATATCGCACATCCACGGGCGAGCTCACAAGCAGACGGTCAACGTCCAGCGCACGCAGCTCCGATACGAGCCGCGTGGTGCGCGCACTCTCATTCATATGACCCGACCGCCGAACTCCTCGCGCAAGCGCTCGAGCGCGAGCCTGTAGCCCTCGATCCCCTTGCCAGACACCGACATCACGCACAGATCCTCGACCACCGAGAGCCGCCGCCACGCCTCGCGAGCCTTCACGTCTGACATGTGCACCTCGACCGCCGGTAGCGCTGCCGTCGCGAGTGCGTCGTGGATCGCCCACGAGTAGTGCGTCCAGGCTCCCGGGTTCAGCACGATCCCGTCGACCAGCTCGCGCAGGCTGTGCAGGTGCTCGACGTACTCGCCCTCGAAGTTGGTGTGAAAGAAGCGTGTCTCGATCCCCAACTCGCCCGCAAACGCCGCGATCTGGCGCTCGAGCTCATCGAGCGTGAGCGTGCCGTAGTGCTCGGGCTCGCGCTTGCCGAGCATGTCGAGGTTGACACCGTGCATCACCTCTATTCGAATCAGCCCACTCATCGCCAGCAGAGCCTACCCGCGCGCCTGTAGCTCCGACACTACGGCGCGCAACTCGTCCTCCGACACATGACATCCGGTCCGTGCTTCCCCGGGCGCGCCGAGCAGCACGAATGGCACACGTGCGCCGGTGCGCTTCTTGTCGCGCATGGTTGCCTCCAGGATCTGATCGACGTCCTCTCCGTCCAGCTCGATCGGCAGGCCGTGCGCGCTCAGCAGCTCGCGCACCTGCGCGCGAAGCTCTGGCAGGCCGGACAGTCGCAGCGCGGCGAGCAGCCCGAGCCCCACAGCCTCCCCGTGGCGATAGCGCTCGTAGTCGGTGACGGTCTCAAGCGCGTGGCCGATCGTATGCCCGAGGTTGAGCACCTGACGGCGGCCCGCGTCGCGCTCGTCTTCGGCTACGACGGCGAGCTTGGTGCGCGCACACGCGAGGATCGTGCGCTCATCGAGCACCTCTCCGGCGGCAACCCGCTGCCACAGATCGCCACCGGCGATCAGCGCGGTCTTCAGCACCTCCGCATAGCCGGCCGCCAGCTCCTCACGCGGAAGTGTCCTGAGCGTGTCAGGGTCAACCAGTACACCGGCGGGATGATGGTAGGCGCCAACGTAATTCTTTGCCTGCGGGAGATCGACGCCCGTCTTGCCGCCGTAGGCAGAGTCCACCTGCGCGACGAGAGTGGTTGGCACATGAACGACCGGCACACCGCGCTGATAGGTGGCGGCGCAGAACCCGGCTAGATCGCCGACGACGCCGCCGCCAAGCGCGACCACATGGTCGGCGCGGGTCATCCCACCGCCGGCAAGCGCGCTCCACACGAGCTCTGCGCTAGCGAGCGTCTTGTTGCGCTCTCCCGGGGCGATCTCCACAAGCTCCTGAACTCCGCCCAGCCGCTCGACGTAGAGCGCGGCGACGTTTTGGTCGGACACGCAAAATGGCCGCGAGGCGGCTCGCTCCACCGGCCATAGACCCTCCGCGGAGCACGTTTGCGCGTTTAGCAACCCTCTTCCGACGAACACCGGGTACTCCCCGGATGCGGCGGTCGCCCACAGCAGCCTGGTGCCGGCGCGCGCGCGCGCGAGCGCCCGCAGCGACGGCAGAGCGCGCAAGACCACGCGCGGGGCGAGCGCCGGCAGGATCGCGTCGGCAAGCTGCTCGTATAGCTCAGCGCGACTCGCGTAGAGCGCGTCGAAGGCGTCGCGGTCACTCGCCAGCGGACGCTTCCCTTGACCGGGGCCCGCCCCGGCGCGCCTCCAGGCGGCACGCGCGCTTATGTCAAGCAGCACGGTCAGATGCGGCCCGAGCGCGGCGCGCACGCGCTCCGAGAGAATGCTGCCTCCGCCGAGCGCGATCACGCTCCCGGGCCCAGCCTCCTCCAGCAACCCGCAGGCAAGCCGCTCCTCGGCGGCGCGGAACGACCGCTCGCCGTGCAGCTCGAACTCCTCGGCGATCGAATGCCCGAGCTCCTGCTCCAGCAGCCGGTCGCTGTCGAGCGCGCGTACACCCAGCGCGGTAGCGACCTGCGTGGCGACGGTCGTCTTGCCGGCACCCATGAAGCCGATGAAGACGAGCGCGCGCTCCGGCGCGGCGGCTAGCGACGCCACTACGAACCCTCCCCGCGACGCGCGCCCCGTCGCTCGCCGGTCAAGGCGATGGCCATCCAATCCGCTCGCGATAGTAGGCGAGCGCTTGGCGCACATCGTCGATGTGATCGCCGCCGAACTTGCGCCTGTAGGCATCGGCGAGCACGAGCGCGACCATTGCCTCCCCCACAACGCCAGCCGCGGGCACCGTGCAGGAGTCGGTGCGCTCGCGCAGCGCCTCGGCAGGCGCGTGCGTTGATATGTCAATCGAGCGCAGCGGCTTGGTCAGCGTGGGCAGTGGCTTCATCGCGCCACGCACGATCAGCGGCTCGCCGTTGGTCATACCGCCCTCCAGCCCACCGGCGCGGTTTGTTTCGCGGTAGTAGCCGCGCAGCTCGGAGTAGAAGATCTCGTCGTGCGCCTCGGAGCCCGGCACTCCCGCGACGTGAAAACCGTCACCGATCGACACGCCCTTCATCGCTTGGATGGAGAGGATGCCCATCGCGAGTCGCCCGTCCAGACGCTCCTCCCAGGAAACGTGCGAGCCAAGTCCGGGAACGACCCCGAAGGACTGCACCTCGAACACCCCGCCAAGCGACTCATTGGCCTTGCGCAGAGCGTTTATCTCGGCAACCATCGCGCGCCCCGCCTCGGCGTCGAGACAGCGCACCGGCGAGGCGTCGACCTCCTCGAAGTCGGCGAGCGTGAGCGGCGCGTCTCGCTCGTGCGCGTGCACCGAGGCGATCTGGATCACATGCGAGCGGACCTGCACACCGAGCGCGGCTAGAAACACCTTGCACAGCGCCCCGCCTGCCACGCGCGCCGCGGTCTCGCGCGCGGAGGCTCGCTCCAGGATGTTGCGCACGTCGCTCTGCTTGTACTTCTGCGTGCCGACGAGGTCCGCGTGGCCGGGGCGCGGTAGATGCACCTCGGCCACCTCGGTGTCGACGGGCCACGGCGACATGCGCTCTTCCCAATTGGCGTAGTCGCGATTCTCGACCTGCAGGGCGATCGGCCCGCCGAGCGTGAAGCCATGGCGCACCCCGGCCGTCACCCGCGCGCTGTCCTTCTCGATCTTCATGCGCCCGCCGCGGCCGTGGCCGAGCTGACGGCGCGCCATGTCGCGGTTGAGGTCCTCGGGCGCAAGCTCGATACCGGCCGGCAAGCCCTCGATGAGGCAAGTGAGACCGGGACCGTGGGACTCGCCAGCGGTGATGAGACGGAGCGTCATGTCCGCCTAGTTTATTTGCTGGCGAGCCAGACGAGCTTGCGAGAAGACGCTGCAGTCGCGCTATGCGCCGGCGGCGGGCGCGTTGTCCGCTGCTCGCATGGCACTCTCCAGGCGCTTCAGCTGTGCCGCGCTAACGGCACGCTTCGCCCGGGCCGTGCTGGCGGCGCCGCTGTTCTTGGTGATGCTGACGACCCCGATTTCATAGGTCACGCTCTGGCCATTGGCTTCGACATATTCGAGTACCTCATAGTGACCCGCTTCGAGGTCGATCGTCTGACATTCCGATGCGCTTGGCAGGCAGGTGCCCGTACCGTGCAGGATCGGTGGAACCACAAGCTTGAAGATCGCGCCCTTGCCAGTGCTAGTTACCCGTTCGAAGACGATCCGCGCATCCTGCTTGGAGGGCAGCGGCTGCCCCAGGCTCAGGCTCGGATAGGGCGTGAGCGTCGCGGGTTGCCCCGGTGTGCTCGACGGGACGCCGAACAGCACCGCGACGGTGTATGGATTCCGCGGCTTTGCGGGCGCGGACGGTTTGGCCGGGACCGGCGCCGGCGAACTGTTGCCACCGCCTTTGCCGGCGCTGGAGGAGCCGCCCGGGGAAGAGGAGCTGGAGGAACTTGACGATTTTGCTGGAGTGGTGCTTGTTGGCGGCTTCGGCGTGGGCAACGGCACGAACGGGTCGCGCGTCGGTCCTTGACTTTGATAGCGAGTCCCACCGGGCGTCTCGGACACCGCCTGCTCGGGGTTCGCCGCCGCAACCGACACCGAAGGCGAGCCACTCGGTCCACTCGGTCCCGCACCACCCACGGTGGCGACACCCGCCGACACCGACGGCGCCGAGCTCGCTGAGCCGCCCGTGACCGCGTAAGCCACCGCGGCTATCAACGCCACACCGAGTACCACAACAGCAGGCAGCAGGCGTCGCGAGAGCAGATCCGTCTTGATCGATCGCAGAAACTCGGTCATGGGGTCGTCGCCTTCACGAGGGCCGGCGTGACGCCGCTCGAGCCGCTTGAGCTGCCCGCGGAACCGGACTGCCCGCTCGCAGGGCCCGAAGCGCTGGCGCCGCCAAGCTCAGAGGAGCCAGCGGGCAGCACATAAGCGGTCGCGGTGATCGTGCCGGTCAGTTCACTCGATTTGGATTTATTGGACGTGCTCGCCGCTTCGCTCGTGGTGGGAGCCAGGGTGACGCTGTCGACCGTCAACAGACGCCCGCTCACTTGCAGCGGACCTGAGGATGTGAGCACCGTGAAGCCTTCGAGCTGACCCAGCAGTTTGCTCAGGTCGACAAAGCTTCCCGTGAACACGAACGTAAACGGCTGCTGTGTGAGCCCGGCGCTTTGTGCCGCCGTCGTGGAACTCGAGGAGGAGCTGGCGGAGCTTGTACCCGACACGCCGTTGGTGATCGAGGAGAACTGGATGCTGTGTTTGTGGGTTGCCTTGTCGAGCATGTAGATGAGCCCAGGCGTTTCCGCGGAAGCGGGCACGGCCTGACCGAGGGTCACAAGCGATGTGTATGCGGTCGCATAGCGTGCCTGCGCGCTCAGAGCTTCGTTCGCCTGCGCTTCGGCGCTCGCCAGCTGCTGGCGTGCTGACTGCACTTCGGCACTCACCTTCGCGGCCTTTTCGCGCTCGGGCGCAACACCCAGATACCACACGCCACCAAGCACCGCGAGCAGCGTGATCCCCATCAACATGAGCCGATCGCGCAAAGTCATCGGGGTGTCCCCTTGCTGCGAACCGAGACCTGCACCTTGACGCCGTGGCTGTGCGCGGCCGCGGGCGTAACCCCGGCCGGCGCGCTTATAGCGGGGGCGGCGGGCAGGGCCGCGAAGCCGACATTGACGGTGAAGGAGGGGTCGCCCGCCGGGCAGCTTCCACCCCCGGCACTCGCACCACCGCCGCTCGAGCTGCCAGAGCTCGTGGAGCTTTGCAGCTGCACTTCGCTGACGCCGTCCATCAGGCGCAGTCGCTGCAGCGTTTGGGCGACCGTCGCTTGACTGGTCGCACAGCCGGAGACGGTGAACGTCGGCGTGCTGCCCGGAGGCGTGCTTGAGGTCACGCTCGTGCTCGCCGTGGAGCTGGAGGAGGAGCTCGACGCGGAGCTTGTGGCGTTCACCTGACTTCCAGCCGAGCCGACCGCGCCGTGCAGCGAGTCAAGCGCGGTCCCGGCTGGCATCACGCGGCCAAGCTCGTGCAGGGCGTGCGACCAGTCGAAGCGCGACTCGACAAGCTGGGAGACGGTCCGCATCCTCTGTTCGGCCATCGCGACGAAGCTCGTATACGAGTTCAGTCGCCCAGTGCGAGCCTCGACCGCGTTCGTCTTGGCGGTCAGCACCGCGGCCTCGCCAACCTGCCTTGAGATCTGGTGGCTCGAGCTGCCATACATCACGACCAGCGCGATGAGCCCCGCAACCAGGCCAAGCACGATCAACGCCGCGCCGCCGGAGCGTCCGACGACATCGCGGCTTTTGCGCCGCCGCTCGCCCGGGATCAGGTTGACGGCCTTCATCGCGGGGCCTCCTCGGTCGCGAGGCCAGTAGCCACAGCAAGATGCTCCGGCGATACCGAACCGGCGGAGCCGTCGCTTACGAGCCCGACCGTTTGCGGCACGACCGGCACACCCAGCTCGCTCTGCAGCGCGCGGGCGAAGCCGGCGATCCGCAGAGCAGGACCGCTGAGGATCACCCTGGACACCTCTCCTCCGCCGTCTTGGGAGCGGTGGAAGTCGAGCGAGTTGCGCACCTCGCCAGCGATTTCGCGCACGCCGCCGGCAAGCACTGGGCGCACGTCGATGCTGGGCGTCTCGACAGGGTCGGGGGAAGGCTCAGCAGGTGTCTCGTATGGCTCGCTCGGCGTCGCGAAGGACTCGGGGTCAAGCGCTGCTTGCGCATCTGCCGCGCCGTATGGCGGCGCCCCGGAGTTGTCCGCTTCGAGGTTGACCGACGCCAGCAGCGAGCGGGCCTTGAGCAGCGCGATACCGTGACGCTCGGCGATGTCGGTGGCCATCGACTCCAAACCACCGCTGACCACACGCGTGAAGTGACACACGTTGCCTTCGGCGATCGCCATGTTGGTGAGCCCGCCTATGTTCAGATAGAGCACTCGACCCGCGTGCTGATCATCGACGCGGTGCAGCGAGCGGATCAGCGCGAACGCGGACAGGTCAACCCCCTCGGGGCGCAGCCCCGCCTCGCGTACAGCGGAGAGCAGGCGTTCGAGCATGTCGCGCTGGGCCGCGACGACAATCACGCGTTGGCGCGGACCAGCAGGCGTTTCGCTCACGCCGAGCAAGTGGTAGTCAAGGACGGCGTTCTCGAGCGGCATCGGGATCTGGTCCTCTGCCTGGAAGCGAATCGCGGCGTCAAGCTCCTTGCCGTCGGTGAGCGGGGGCATCTCGAGCGTGCGCAGCACCGTGCGCTGGTTGGCGACACCCACGCGCACCCGCTTGTCCAAGCGCGAGTCGCCGAACATCTCGCGCAGCGTCTCCGCCAGCGCAACGCCGTCGAGCACCTCGCCCTCGCGGACGGTATCGGGCGGAAGTGGCGCACCGGCGGCGCGCTGCACCAGCACTGACCCGTTCACACGCGCCTGCACGGCGGTCACATAGCCGGGCTGGATGTCCAGGCCGACGAGCGTCGGTCCAGAGCTCGTGCGCGATTTGCGGTCGAATTTGAGGCTCGGCTTGTGTAGAGATGGCATTTTGCGTTGGGGTGTCGGGGTGGAAGCGCCACCCACATCCGCGACCCCGTCCGCGGGTGCCTCCGGTGGAATATCGACCACGATCGACGTCGGCCTGAGCAGGTCGAGGCTGTCCTTGGTCATCTGTCCACGCTCCTTGGGGCTCATCGGCTCAGGAAGTTCGTCGTGTACAGGTGTACGAGCGGCTCGCCGGCAAACACGGCGACGATCGAGCCAAAGGCGAGGAAGGGGCCGAACGGGATCGCCGTCTTGCGCGCCGCCTGCGCCCCGTTGCGTGCGATCGCATACGCCCCGTAGAGCGTGCCCGCGAGCAGCGCGATCAGCATCGCGGGCGCCACGGCGCTACCGAGGAACAGGCCCATCATGCCAGCAAGCTTTACGTCGCCCATGCCCATACCGCCGGGATAGGCGAGCGCCGCGACCAGCAGCGCCCCGCCGGCGGCGGCGCCCGCGATCAAGCGTGCGGGCTCGCCACTTGGGTCAAGCGCCGTACCGATTGCAAGTGCCAACACAGCGCCAAGCGAGGTCAGCCGGTTAGGAATCACGCGGTGCTCCAGGTCGATCAGGGCGATCGGCACCAGCAGCAGGATGAAGGTGACGTTGAGAGCGACTGTGACGGTGGAGCCGCCGGCGAGCACCGCCGCGACACACAGCAGTGCGCACAGCGCCTCGACGAGCGGGTAGCGCGAGGAGATCGGCGCCGCGCAGTTGCGACAGCGACCTCGCAGCGCCAGCCACGAGAGGACTGGGACCTTGTCGTAAGGCTTTAGCGTCGAGCCGCAGCTCGTGCAGTGCGAAGCGGGCTTGACGACCGACTCGCGCCGAGGCAGCCGGTAGACGACCACGTTCAGAAACGATCCCACGATCGCGCCAAACACGCCAGTGAAGGTTGCTGTTGCGGCTCCCATGGACGGATGATCGGCGTTTGCGCGCTCAGACTTGAGCCTTCGTGCAAGCCGACGCCCAACGGGCATCTCCGAGCGAAACGCTGGTCTTGCTCACGCAGGCGTTGTGCCGCAATGAACCTGCTCGGCGAGACCGCGCAACCTACGACGGCCCCAAACAAAAAAAAGGGGGGCGACCCTAAGTCGCCCCCCTAGAAGCACAGTCTCATCGAATACCGCGGCGACGCGGCAGGCGCTCACGTCGCGCCACTACCACGTGTTGCTAGTAGGACAGTCGCCCCGGTTGCTAGAACTGGCGGCTGTACATTTATGTGTGAATTCGCCGGTCGCGGTTCTTTCGACCGAGAACGTGTCTTTGGTCGCGATGGATTTTGTCGTGACGACGTAGCCTTCGCCTTTAGTGCCGACTTCTTTAGCTTCAGTGAGTTCAGCGCCTTCTTTGTTTTTCAGCGTAGGCTCGATCGTTTCGAGTGCCGCCTTGCCGATGCTTGCGTAGCTTCCTTCGTGTTCAGTCGCATATGTCTCGGCAGCCGTCTGCGCGGTCTGAGCCATCGTCTCAGCGTTCGAATCGCTCGCCTTGCTCTTCTGCGAGAGGAACGCTGGGATGGCGATCGCAGCGAGAATGCCGACGATCAAAATAACTACCAGGAGTTCGATGAGCGTGAAGCCACCCTCACCGCGTGCGCGTGTTCGCAGTCTATTTAGCATTGAAACCTCGGTGAAGGTTGCGGTTGTGTTAGGCATGGACGGATGATCGGCGTTTGCGCGCAGAGACTTGAGTACCGGTGCAAGTCGCCGCCCAGATTGCGCGGCCGCAAGGGACCGCGCACACAGCTCAAACAGACAGCGGCATCGCTCAGAACGAGACGGCGTGATCGTTGTAACTTTAGCCGCTACCCGCAACGAAAAAAGCGGGGGCGACCCAAAGGCCGCCCCCGCGGAAGCGAGCATTGACTGCCACGTTCACCCGGGGGGAAATGTGGTCATGCTCAAATCAGACCGGCATCTTTACCAGGTGTTGCTGGCAGGACAGTCGCCGCGATTGGTAGTACTGGCGGCGGTGCATTTGTGCGTGAATTCACCGGTCGCGGTCCTTTCGACCGAGAACGTGTCTCCTGTCGCGATGGCTTTTGCAGTGACGACATAGCCTTCGCCTTTGGTACCGACTACCGATACCGTTGCGAGTTCAGCACCTTCTTTGTTTTTCAGCGTGGGCTCGATTGTTTCGAGCTTCGCCTTGGTCATGTTTTCGTAGTTGCCTTCGTTTTCGGTCGCATACGTCTCAGCCGCGGTCTGCGCGGTCTGAGCCACGGTCTCAGCGTTCGAGTCGCTCGCCTTGCTCTTCTGCGAGAGGAACGCGGGAATCGCGATCGCGGCGAGAATGCCGACGATCAAGATGACTACCAGGAGTTCGATGAGCGTGAAGCCACCCTCATCTGATGCGCGCTGGCGCAGTCGATTTAGCATTGAATCCTCCTTGGGATCCGATTTCTTGGGCGCCAGCCCTCAGTCCAACCGTCTCAACTTGACGATGCGTACTCCCGGTCGATCTTGCGATCGACCTAAGGGAGCCGCCGGCTTTGCCTACACCTTTTTGGTGCTTACCTTGACCTGCGGTCTGGCTTTTCAGCGCGTTCATCGACCGCGGCGCAAGCACGCTTTAGCGTTGCACGTAACTTGGACGGATTACCCCCGCTACGCCGCTTCAAACCGACTTGCGGCGGCCCCAGGGCTACGCTCCGGCGACACCTGTGCGACGACGTGCCGTCAGCCCATCGGCCCCACCCTCAGTGGCGCTTAAGAGCGGCCTGTTCCTGCTGGAACTCCTGGGCATCCATGCCGACAAGACGCTCACCGCCGCCGCGACACCACGGACAGGTCACCATGCGGGTGCGACCGTCGAGGTTCGAGATGACCTTGCCGCTGCCGTGACAGGGCATGCACACCCTCGGCTCGTGCGTCTCCTCGCCCGCCGTGTCTGTCTCGCTATCCCCGCCGGCAGAGGCCGAAGACCCCTTACGGGCACGGCTTGCGGCGGACCGCTTGCGATCATGTGCGTCGCTCATGGAGTGGCGAGATTAGCGTTCCGGGCGTGAGAGCGCCGACGATCCCCCCACGGGCCCACCTGCGCTGGCTCGCTTTGGCCCTGATTACGGCCCTCGCGGCGACGCTGCGGCTGGTCGATCTCGGCGCCGTTCGACTCGACCCGTTCTACGACGCGGCAGTCCGCAGCATGGGCCTCTCCTGGCACAACTTCTTCCTCGGCGCGTATGAGCCCGGCGGCAGCGTCTCGATCGACAAGCCGCCTGTGGACCTATGGCTGCAGGTGGCCAGCGTGAAGCTGCTCGGCTGGGGCTCGACCTCGCTGAAGCTGCCCGAGGCACTGGCCGGCACCGCTTCGGTGCCGCTTCTATACGCGGCGGTGCGGCGCCCGTTCGGAGCGCTCGCGGGGCTTGTCGCGGCGCTTGCGCTCGCGACGCTGCCGGTCGAGGTCGTCACCGCCCGCAGCGACACGATGGACGCGGTAATGATGATGCTACTCGTGGTAGCACTGCTCGCGCTGGTGCTCGCATGCGAAAGCGGCAGCACCGTGTGGCTACTCGCGGCGGCAGCCGCGCTCGGCCTCGCGTTCAACGTCAAGCTGCTCGAGTCGATCGTGGCCCTCCCCGGCCTGTTCGTGCTCGCCTGCATGGGCTTGCCGCGTCAACGCAACGGTGCCTCCGCACGACGATACGGACGGCTCGCCAGACAACTGGCGGCCGCCGCCTGCGTATATGTGCTCGTGGCGCTCTCCTGGCTCGGCGCAACGCTGCTGTTCCCCGCGAGCGAGCGCCCCTACGCGATCGGTTCTACCAACGGCAGCGCGTGGAACGCGGCATTCGTGTTCAACGGCAGCGAACGCTTGAGCGGCAAAACCACGGAAGTCGGACAGGCCGCCGCCATCGTCGCAAAACACGGTGGTGGTGTGAGCCGACCGGCGACCACCGACACGGCCCCAGCTCCCCCCTCCCCCACACGCCTGCTTGCCCGAAGTGGTGAGCTGCCCGCCAAGTGGCTTGGTTGGGAGGCGCTCATGGCGCTCATCTTCGGCGTGGCAGTCGTCGTGTCCGTCTCACGCCATCACCACAGCGACGCGGCCCCAGACGCGGACGCGGACGGCAAGCAGCGCGTACGGCGGGCGACCGCTATCGGGCTGTTCGTGTGGCTGGCGACGGGCATCGCGCTGTTCAGCGCGATGGTGCGATTGCACCCTCGCTACGTCGAGAGCTTCGTACCGGCCGTCGCCGCGATGTACGGCATAGGCGTGGCGTTGGCGGCGGGCACGCTCGCCAAAAAGGTTCAGCCGGTACGCACCACCGTGCGGGTACGGCAAGCGCTGGCGGCGGCGTTGACGGCGCTGCTTGCGATACCGCTCGTGGCGAGCATCCAGGCGGCGCAGGCCCACACCTCCGATGCTGGCAACGTCGGCGCGCTGAGCGGCGAAGAGCAGCGCCTGCTCAGTTCCTACCTGCTCGCCCACCAGAGTGGCGCGCGCTACGAGCTGGCGGCCGGCGAAGCGACGAACGTAGCCTCGCTAATCGTGAAGGACGGCCGCCCGGTGCTGATGCTCACCACCTACAACGGACTGCCGTTCACGAGCGTGGCGAAGCTCAAGCGGCTGATCGAGCAGGGACAGGTGCGCTATGCGTTCCTGGACTCGGCGTGCGGGCCCCGCCCGTCCAAGACCGTCGCGGGCTGCGCGCCCGCCGCGCTGTGGGTGCGCGCGCACGGCACCGACGTGTCCGCGAAGGCCGGCCTACGCGCTCGCGGCGTGCTGTGGCGACTACCGGGGACGCCGCGTGAGGTGCCCGCGTAAGCGCGCACGTCCATGCGCCGCTACGCCCCCGAGCCAGCGCAACGGTTGCCTCGAACGTCCGTGCGAGCACGGATGCCTGTAGCGTGAACGCAATGGACTCCTCAGCATCGATGAACATCCTCGTCGTGGACGACGAGGAGCCACTGCGTGAGACGCTGACGCGCTCCTTCTCCAAGGAGGGCCACACCGTGCAGGCGGTGGCAGGCGGCGCGGAGGCGATCGAGCGCGCTGGCTCCGAGCAGTTCGACGTGATCCTGCTCGACGTGGCGCTCGGCACGGGGCCCAACGGCTATGACGTGTGTCGCGCGTTGCGCGAGCAGCGCAACATCGTGCCGATCATCATGCTGACCGCGCTGGACACCGAGGCCGACGCGGTGCAGGGTCTGGAGGCTGGCGCCGACGACTACGTCACCAAGCCATTCGGCCTGGCCGAGCTGCGCAGCCGTATCCGCGCGGTGCTGCGCCGCTCGGGCCCAAGGGGAATGGGTCGCGAGATACTCGCAATCGGCCCGATCGTGCTCGACCGCGGCCACCGCGAGGTGAACGTCAACGACCGTCAGGCAAAGCTCACCTTCTCGGAGTTCGAGCTGCTCGCGCAGCTGATGAGCGAACCCGGCAGACTCTTCAACCGCCAGGAGCTGCTGCGCGCGATCTGGGGCGACTCCGCCTATCGCGACCCGCGTGCGATCGACGTGCACATCCGCCACCTGCGCGAAAAGATCGAGGACAAGCCCGAGGAGCCCAAGCTGATCCTCACGGTGCGCGGCGCCGGATACCGCTTCCAGGAGCCGTGAGCGAGCCCGAACCGCCGACCGGCGACAGCGCCAGGCGCAGCCGCGCCGGCATGCGCCGACACGTGCTGGGACTGCGTCCGCGGATGCTCGCGGCACTTTTGCTCTCAAGCGCGGTAACGCTTGCCGTGGCGGCGCTCGCCTTGCTCTCCCCGCTGGAGCAGAGACTGCGATCCGAGGGCGAGGCCGGCGTGTTCGCCGCCATCTCCGCGTCACGCCCCGAGTTCGAAGAGATCGGGATCGACCCGGCCACGGGCCGTCCGGACCAGCGCGAACTATCCGCGACGATTTCGCTCCTGCGCCACCGCTCCGGCGCGGAGATAACCGTGCTCGACGGCAAACTGAACACGATCTATGCACCCTCCGACCAGGACCTCGACGTGCCCGACTACTACGCACAAGTGGCGCGCGCGCTGCACACGGGCAGCGGCGTGCACACGCTGATCGGCAACAACCTGGTGGCGGTCGAGCCGATGCGGATCGGGCAGGGCGGCATGCTCGACGCGGTCGTGCTCGTGCGGAGACTGGAATATGTGATCTCCTCGGTGAGCGTCGTGCGCAAAGCGTTTATCGAGGCTGCGGCGGTCGGGCTAGGAATCGCGCTGCTACTCGGACTCGGGCTCACCACGACGCTGCTGCGACGCTTGGAGCGCTTGCGCGATGCGGCGCGCGAACTGGAGCGCCACGGGCTCGATGCGCCGATCCACCTCGACGAGCGCGACGATGAGATCGGCGATCTGACACGGGCGTTCGCCAGCATGCAGGCACGCCTGCGCCGCCAGGTACAGGCTCGCCACGCATTCGTGGCGACCGCCTCGCACGAGTTGCGCACACCGCTCGCCTCACTGGATGGGACGCTCGAGCTGCTGCAGGACGACCTCGACCCCAAACGACTGGACCTGGCCGACGCGCGCGAGCGCACCGCGCGAGCGCGCGAGCAGTCCCACCGCCTGTCGAGCCTTGCCTCGG
>DATNKN010000114.1:0-2648 GCA_035603375.1 Solirubrobacteraceae bacterium | reverse complement strand
TAGTCGAGCAACTCGGGCTTCCCGCGGCTCGCCGCGAACGTCCGGATACGGCGCTCCATCTGCACTCGCCCGTAGCTCGTGAGGTCGATCTCGCAGAGGCGCTGGACGCCAGCGCAGAACCCCGGGTACTCGTCCTCCGCCGGCTGCAGTGCCGCCATCGAGGCGTAGCTACTCACAGCACCGCCTCCGCGAGGATCGCTTCGTGCAGGTCGTAGAGATCGACCTCCTCATCGGCGAGACCGGCCTCGACGAGGATGCGTCCGCCGGCCCGTCGAACTGCTCCGGCCCCCTCGAGCCCGTCCGTGCCCATGCCCGTGAGAACCACGAGCAGGACACGCTCGCCCCATGTCGACGCGGCGTCGTGGATGGTGATATCGGCGCGGGGGCGCAGGCCCCCGATGGGGGGCTCCTCGGTCAACCTGATGACGCCGGCGCTGGTGACGTGCATGTGCTTGCCGCCGGGGGCAAGCAGCGCGCGGGCGCCATCGACCATGTCGTTGGCGGCCGCCTCGCTGATCGTGAGCTGCGAGGCCCGGTCCAGGCGCTCGGCGAGCGAGGCGGTGAAGCCGGGCGGCATGTGCTGCACGATCAGGGTGCCGTCACCGAGCGGCGAGGGGAGCCTTGGCAGGAGCTCGGCGAGCGCACGCGGGCCACCGGTCGAGCACACCATCAGCACCACGCGCCGGGCCCCGGTTGCCGAGCGGCGCGCCAAGCGCGCGTCGGTTTCGGCCAGTCGCTTGTTCGGTCCGGGGTGCGCGACGCCGGCGCGGCGCCGCTCGCCCTCGGCGTGGGCCAGCATTATGCGCTCGACGAGATCACTGGCGAAGCTGTCGAGCTCTCCGCGCGAGCTCGGCTTGGCGACGAGGTCGAACGCCCCTTCCGCGAGCGCGTCGACTGCACGCGCGCCCGCCGCCGCGGAGAAGGCCGAGACGACGACGACGGGGATCTCGAGGCGCCTGAGGCGCAGTTCCTTGAGCACGCCCACGCCATCGCGCCCCGGCATCGCCAGGTCGAGCGACAGTACGTCCGGGGCGAGCTCCTCGCACAGCGCCAGCGCCTCGTCACCGTCTGCGGCGAGACCGATGACCTCGATTCCAGCGCGTTTGAGCTCCCCGCTGAGCACGCTACGCATCAGCGCCGAATCGTCGGCGATCACCACCCGCGTTGCGCGCGCCGGCGGCATCGGATCAGATCGCGTCTGCGAGCTCGGAGCCGTCGAAGATGTCTTGGCTCGTCAGGAGGACGATCAGCCGCTCGTCGACCTTGACGATCGAATGCGCGCCCTTGGCGCCGACAACTCGCAGATCCTCGATCGCGCTCTCCTCGACGGTGAGGACCTCGGTGACGTCCTCGACGACGAGACCAACCGTGTGGTCACCGGTCTCGACGACGATGATCTTCATCGCGGAAGAGTCGCCCCGTGCGGCGCCGAGCCGCACTGCCAGGTCGCAGACCGGGATGATCCTCCCGCGCAGCGAGATGACACCGAGAATCCAGTCGGCGTCGGACGCAACGCTGCGCGGCGTGACGTAGCGGATGATCTCCTGAACCTCGGAGATCGTCAGCGCGTACTCCTCCTCGCCAAGCCCGAAGACGACGATTTGCCGGGTGCTGTCTGTCGCGCTCATCTGAGCTCCTTCGCTCCCGGACGCAGCTGCAGGCGGCGTCGTGCGCTTGGGAGCAGTACCTGTGCAACCCAGGCCCGACCGGCGGCGGCGGCGTGAGCCAGCATGACCGAGCCGCTCGCCACGGTCAGGGGAAACCTGCTGCGCCTCGACACTCGCTTTGCCTTCACCTGCTGCCTCTGTCTCGTCACGGCGGCGTCATCCAACGCCAAGCCCGGTTCTCAGGGCTTCATCGGCATCCACGCGAAACCCTGTAGAGGGCGCAGGGCCCGCCACCGCCGGCGCGGAGCGCCTACGCGTGGAGCGCGGCCTGCTCCTGAGCGGTAGGGAATGCCCAAACCGCACGCGGACGCCGCTCGCTGCGAAACACGAAGCGCAGCTGCTGCGGTGGGCGCAGCCCGTCAGGATGATCCGGACGGAACGTCGCGCAGGGCTCCTGCTTGGGAAGCGCGCAGAGCAAGTTGCGGGCGAAATAGCAATCAGCGCAGCTGGGCTTGCGGCTAGGACTACGTGCCACAACGACCTTTCCGAGGTCTGGGGGAAGGACGACCGCGGGCATCAAACCAAGACCCTCCTGAGGGCACAAGTGGGCTTCCCGCAAATGCCGCAGAAAACGATTTTCGTCCCAGGATTAGCCTGCAAATGGCGGCCTTATTTACATTACCGCCGTACGCTTACGCAGTACATGAAATAAGGGATCCGGTCCGAGCCACCCAAAACGACAGCCAAGCCACCGAGGTGATCGTTGGCGTTCCGCGCTGTTGTTTCCGTTCCCGACCGCAACCGGCCACGCCGAGACAACAGCGCAGCTTTTCTACCAGCAGCTACGAACGCGAATGAGTGTTGCTAATGTCAGTAATGAATATGGGCACGCTGACGTCGTGGCGCTGCCAACGCCGTGGAACTGCCCGAGAAAGGTTGATTAAGTGAGTGATTTTCTGGACACCAAGCGGAAGGAGATCGCAGCACGCCTGCGCGAGCTTGAACCGCTGGTTCACGAACATCGCCAGCTGGAGGCAGCAC
>DATNKN010000113.1:0-5519 GCA_035603375.1 Solirubrobacteraceae bacterium | reverse complement strand
CGCCCCCGCTTCCCTCCGACGCCCTCCGACCAGCTCTCATTCGAGGACCCCGCCTATCATTCCCCCGACGATGCCTCCTGAGGGACCACTCTCCTCCGCCGACGTCGCCACCGGTCTGAGCCAGGTTGGCTACCTGCCGAGCGAGTCGACCGCGCTCGTGGCCTACCTGGCGACGAAGCTCGGCAAGCCCGTGCTCGTGGAGGGGCCTGCGGGCGTCGGCAAGACCGAGTTGGCCAAGGCGCTCGCCCGCTATCTCGGCCGCGAGCTGATCCGCCTGCAGTGCTACGAGGGACTGGACGAGGCCAAGGCGCTGTACGAGTGGAACTACCGCAAGCAGCTGCTGCGCATCCAGGCTGAGGCCAGCGACACCGGCTGGGAGGCGGTGCAGGAGGACATCTTCGGCGAGGAGTTCCTGCTCGCGCGCCCGCTGATGAGCGCGATCGCCTCCGAGCAGCCGGTGGTGCTGTTGATTGACGAGATCGACAAGACCGACCAGGAGTTCGAGGCGATGCTGCTGGAGGTGCTGTCGGACTTCCAAATCTCGATCCCCGAGCTTGGCAAGGTCAGCTCCACGACCCACCCGGTGGTGCTACTCACCTCAAACAACTCGCGCGAGCTGACCGAGGCGCTGAAGCGCCGCTGCCTGTACCTATGGCTCGACTACCCCGCGCTGGAGCACGAGCTGGCAATCGTCAAGCTGCACGCGCCCGACCTCTCTGACGCAGTCGCGCGGCGACTGGTGGAGGTCATCGGCATGGTACGTGAGCTGGACCTGAAGAAGCCACCGTCGATAGCCGAGTCGATCGACTGGGCCCGCGCGCTCCTGCTGCTCGGCGCCAAGGACATCGATGCCGCCACCTTCAACGAGACGATGTCGGTGATCGTCAAGCACCGCACCGACATGGACATCGTGGCCGAGCGGGTTGGGTTGAAGCTGGCCGAGGCCGACGCGCAGCCGGCCTGAGGGCATGGCCACCTCCCCCACCCCTCCTGACGCCCCAACTCCGGAGGGCATGGCGGCACGCATACCTCATACCCCCTCCCCACAGGCCATCCCCCCAGAGGGGATGGCCGCACGCCTGCTCGAACTCGGAGAGCAGCTGCGCGCAGAGGGCGTTGCCGTCGGCACTTCCGAGCTGCTCGACGCGTTCGCGGTGCTGCGCGAGATTCCCTGGACCGCACAAGGCGAGTTCCGCGAGGCGCTGGCCGCCACGCTTGCCAAGAGTCAGGAGGACAGACGCACGTTCGAGCTGGTGTTCGACCGCTTCTTCTTCCGGGCGGTCGAGATCGCGTCGGTGAGACAGGGCATCGAGGAAGGGAGCGACTCGCAGCTCGACCTCGCTGACCTCTCCGAAACGGAACTCGACGCGCTGCGTCGCCAGATTGCGGCGGCGCTGCGCGAAGGCGCGGAGGGCGCGATGCGCGACCTCGCGCGCATGGCGATCGCCACTTTTGGCCAGCAAGAGCAGGGCAGCGGCGTGATCGGCGTGGACGTGCAGCGCATCCGTCGCGCGCTCGGGTTGCGCGCCGAGCCCCAGCCGGAGCTGCCGCCCGAGGACCCTCGCCGCGAGGGCGTACCGCGCGACGCGCTGCGCCGCTTTGAGGCGCTGATGCGCCGCGAGCTTGAACGCCAGCAGGTGCAACGTGCCGGGCGCCTGCCCCCAGCTCGCCCACTCGGCGAGCTCGACCGTGCGCTGCCGAGCGGGCCGCTGGCCGACCTCGCCGCCGTGCACCGCGTCGTGGCCCAGCTGCGCCGGCGGCTGGCCACGCAGGGCAAGCAGAACCGCGGCCATCGCCGCCACGCGCATGTGGACGTGCGCCGTACGATGCGGGCATCGCTGCAAACCGGCGGCGTGCCCGTCGAGCTGCGCTACCGTCCGCGCCGCCCCAAGCGCCCTGAGATATACGTGCTGTGCGACGTGTCCACGAGCGTGACCTCCGCCTCGGTGTTTTTCCTCTCGGTGCTGCACGCGTTGCACGACTCGTTTCGCAAGATGCGCTCCTTCGTGTTCATCGAGCGCATCAGCGAGGTGACCGACGTGTTCGAGCACGAGCGCGACTTCCGCGCGGTCAGCGAACGTATATCGACCGACGCCGGCGTGGCTGACATCTCCGGGTATACGGACTACGGACGCGTGTGGTCGGAGCTGCTGGAGCTGATCGCCGACGACATGAACCCGCGCGCGACCGTGATCGTGCTCGGCGACGCCCGTACCAACGGCCGCGATCCCCGCGCCGACCTCTTCGGCCTCATCGCCGCACGCGCGGGCCGTACGTTCTGGCTGAACCCAGAGCCGCGCCTGTACTGGAACTACGGCGACTCGGTGATCGCCGCCTACGAGCAATACTGCACGGCGTTTGAGTGCTGGACGACCGCCCAGCTCGAGGACTTCGTGAAGGCGCTCACTCGTCCCGTCGTCAGTGCGGGTGGGTGACCCTGGGGACTGCTCCCCCACCAGCTCCTCGCGCTAGCATCGAACTCAGCAAAAACCAGGGGAGCTGGCGGCAGGCCGGCTGAGATGGCGTTAATTGGGGTCCCACACCCCAGCCAACGCCGACCCTTCGAACCTGTGGGGTAATGCCCGCGGAGGGAGCGCAGTGCAAACGATCCAACCCGAGTACCGCGAACGTGAGGCGGAGCAGGCGCGCGGCACGCTCGCCGACGGGACCGAGAGCGCCCGCGCCGATAGCGCCGTGCTGATCGCCGAGGCGACCCGCGCCTACACCGACCGCCGCGGCAATCGCGTGCAAGCCCTCGACGGCCTCTCGCTGCACGCGGCGCGCGGCGAGGTGCTCGCCGTCGTGGGCCCCAGCGGTTGCGGCAAGACCACGCTGCTGGAGCTGATCTGTGGCCTGCAGGAGCCCGATAGCGGCAGGGTGGCGTGCGATCCGGCGGTACTCATGCCGCAGCGCGACCTGCTCCTGCCATGGCTGAGCGCGCTCGACAACGCCGCCCTGGCACTGCGTATCGCCGGCGATTCACGCGCGCGCGCACGCGATGGCGCACGCGCGTTGTTTGCCGAGCTGGGACTTGCCGGTTTCGAGCGCGCCCGCCCACACGAGCTGTCCGGCGGGATGCGCCAGCGCGTCGCGTTCCTGCGCACGCTGCTGTCGGGCAAGCCACTGCTGTGTCTTGACGAGCCCTTCGGCGCGCTCGATGCGATCACCCGTCAGGAGATGCACGAGTGGTTGACAGGCGCGCTCGCACGCGCGCCGCGCACCGTGGTGCTCGTGACCCATGACGTGGAGGAGGCGATCGTGCTCGCCGACCGCGTGGCGATCCTCTCCCCGCGCCCGGGTCGCGTCGTGGCTGAGCTGTGCGTCGAGTTGCCTCGCACGAGCGCGGCCCGCGAGCGCACCGGTGAGGCCGTCACCGCCCTGCGCCAGCGCGCGTTGCGCGCTCTCGGAGAGGGCGCGGGGCGCACCACCAGCACGCGCTGCCGCGAGGCGAGCGCCAACGACAACGGCACCGACAGCCGCGACGGCGCCCCCAACTGGGGGCATCCGCGATGAGACGCCGCATCCTTCGCGTCCTGCCGCCCGCACTATTGGCGCTTGCGCTGATCGGCACCTGGGAGGCATACGTCGACGCCGGCTCGGTTAACCCGATCGTGCTGCCGGCCCCACACGCGATTGCCGCCGCGATGTGGAACAACGCGGGCCTGCTGGCGGCCAACCTCGAACTGACCGCGCAGGAGGTGGGGCTCGGAATCCTGCTGGCATTGCTGTTTGGATTCGCGCTCGGTGTGCTGATCCACCTCTCCCCGGCGCTGCGTCGCGCCGTGTATCCGCTCGCGGTCGGCTCCCAGGCCGTGCCGGTCGCCCTGATCGGCGTGCTGCTCGTGTTTTGGTGGGGCTTCGGCGTGCTCCCCAAGCTGTTCGTGATCGTGCTGATTTGTTTCTTCCCGGTGGTCGTCACGACCGTGGACGGGCTCGCCTCGGTCGATCCCGACCAGCTCAAGTTGCTGCGCACGCTCGGCGCGTCGCGCTGGCAGGCGCTGCGCCTGGGCGAGCTTCCGGCGGCGCTTCCAGCCGCCCTGAGCGGCGCGCGGATCGCGCTCGCGGTGGGCGTGATCGGTGCGTATATCGCCGAGACCTCGACTGCCACCTCCGGGCCGTATGCGGGCCTGGGGCATCAGATCGTCGCCGATATCAACGGACTTCAAACACCGCGCGCCTATGCCGCGGCGGTCGTGCTGTTCGTGTTTGCAATCGCCTGCTTCTATACCCTCGCCCTCGCCGAGCGCCTGCTCGCGCCGTGGGCACACACACCAAGAGGAGAGAACCGTTGAGAGAACCGCGCATCCGCCGAGCGTTCGCGTCCACCAAGGCCCACCGCGCGCCGCGACCTCGCGCACGAACGAGCGCCGGACGCATGCGCCACGCGCTCGCCTCGCTGCTGACCCTGGGCGCGTGCCTGGCTGTGCTCGCGGGATGCGGCACCAAGCAGGACACGCTCACTGCGCCGGGCACAAAGCCATTCACCGTGATGCTCGACTGGTTCCCCAACGCCGACCACGCCCCCCTCTACTCGGCGATCTCCCACGGCTACTTCAGCGCGGTCGGCCTCGACGTGCGGCCGGTCGTGCCTAGCGAAACCGACGAACCGCTGAAGCTGCTCGCCGCCGGCAAGGTGGATATGGCGATCTCCTATGAGCCCCAGCTATTGCTCGCTCGCGACCAGGGCCTGAAACTGGTGTCGATCGGGGCGCTCGTGCAGCGCCCGCTGACCTCTATCATCGCGCTGCCCTCCGCGCATGTGACGAAGGTGGCCGACCTCGCCGGCAAGCGCGTGGGCACCGCCGGGCTCGCCTACCAGGCGGCCGAGCTCCACACGGCGCTACAGGTCGCCGGGGTGAACCCGAGCACGGTCACCGAAGCGAACGTGGGCTTCAATCTCGTGCCCGCGATGCTGTCGGGTAAGGTCGCGGCGACGCTCGGCGGGTACTGGAACTACGAGGCGATTCAGCTGGAAGAGATGCACAAGCATCCGGTCGTGATTCCGATCGATCAGGCGGGCGTGCCGAGCTACAACGAGCTGGTGCTGGTCGTGCGCGAAGAACAGGCGCACCACGACGGGCAGGACCTGCGTGCGTTCCTACAGGCACTGACGCGTGGCGAGCAGCAGGTGCGCGCCAACCCGGCGGCCGCGGCGGCACTGATCGTCAAGGCCAATCCGGAGGCTGAGATGAAATTGCAGACAGCCTCCATCGAAAAGACGCTGCCCGCAACGCTGCCGGCCAACCATTCGGACCCGTACGGATGGCAGGAACCATCGGCGTGGGCCGCGTTCAGTAGCTGGATGCTTGCGCACGGGCTGATTCACTCGAACCCCAACACGGCGGGCCTGCCCCCGTTTACCAACGAGTTTCTGCCCGGACAGGGGATATGAGGCGCTCTGGAAAAATCCGTACCCGCCCGCTCTGACACACGTATTTTCCCGCACGCAAGCCATGGCCCCAGTCGCTAGCGTCACGCGAATGACGCAGGACATCGAGCAAGCGACCACGCAGGGCACC
>DATNKN010000100.1:0-3907 GCA_035603375.1 Solirubrobacteraceae bacterium | reverse complement strand
CGGGCCGCAGCGCTCGCGCTCGCCGACTCGCGCGGGTCGCTCGGATGAGACTCTGGAGGCTCGGAGACGCGCGTCGAGGCGCTCTGGCGGCGCTCAGCGGGCGTCATACACTCCTGCGCTCAACAGTTGGCATACACGGCGTAGTAGCGGCTCGTGTAGACGCGTTTGAAGCCCACGGCCGGCACCTGGTCGCGCGGGTCATCGCCGACATCGACGATCGCGTCCACGAATACGGCTTCGCCGAGCGGGTACACAGCGACGCTGCCGCGGTCGAGGCGCTCCTGCAGTTCATAGTCCTTGCGCGCCGCCTGCGCGCTTGCCTGGCTGCGCGCGACGATATCGCCCTGCCCGACGCTGTCGAGGATCCAGCGCGCGTCGGGGATCAGCTTGTTGTTGGGCAGCGACAGCAGCGGGCAGCGCTTCAACTGGGCCGCGACAGCTGGACTACGCAGGGCCGCGGCCAACCCCTCGTGGAAGTTCTCGTGGTCGGCGAGCGTCGTGCGCAGACTCGTGAGGCTGAGGGTGCTCGCCGCCGAGACCACGCCATACGCGAGCAGCACCGCCGCGCCAGCGATCCACACGCGCCGCAAAACTGTGCCGCACTCGAGCATCGACCAGCCACCGACGGCGACAGCGCAAAACACGAGCATCACAACCGACGCGCCGACCATGTAGCGGTCCACGACCGACGCCCCGGCGGCACCCTCGGCGACGAACACGAACAGCAGGGTCCCAAGTACGACCAGTGGCACCAGCACACGTCGCGGCGTCAGCCACACCGCGATCAACGCGCCGGCGATGCTGCCGAGCACAACGGGCAGCTTGTCGATCCGCACCGCATAGTTCCAGGTCGAGGAGAGTACCCCCGAGAGCCCCTGGGTACGGCCGAGTTCGGCCGCCAGTTCCGAGGTGGAGTGAAGCGAGTAGAGCGGGTTGCCGGTGATCGCGCCGTCGACGAGTATCCACAGCACGGGCGCGAGGCCTGCCATCGCCAGGTACTCCAGGCGTACCCTGGTGGGTGCTTTCCAGGAGCACCACAGCCAGTAGACGCCGCTGAGCACCCACGCGTCGGGGCGCAGCAGGCCCGCGGCGGCGAGCAGGCCGAACACAAGCGGCCCGCGCCGAGGGCGTTCGATCTCAAGGGCCGTCGCCCACACGACCAGCGCGACGTAGGAGATGTCCAGATAGCCCTGCGCGGCGAGGTTCTCGACGAAGAAACGGCTGAGCACGAGCAGTCCGGCGAACGCGCCCACGACCGGCCCGAAGCACAGGCGCCCGAGCCGGTAGACGCCGGCGACGAGCACCACGAAGGAGGCGATCGAGCCGAGCACCATCAAGCGCGCACCGCCCTGACCGAAGATCGAGCAAAGCGCACCGAAGACGATAGCGAGCGGGTGCTCGGTCGGAGCACGGTATACGCGGAAGTCGGGAATGTGCAGGTGCAGCAGGTCGCGGCCCCACAGCAGCGCGTAGAACGAGTCGTAGGTGGGATAGGTGGGGAAAGCGAAGTAACCCACGAGCGCGAGCGCGCACATCGCGCCGAACGCGAACTTCGCCCAACCCGAAGCGCTCATCGTGCGCAGGCTCTGAAACCGCATGGGAGCCGATCCACCCCTGCCCCTCCGGGCCGTCGTCGTCGTGCTTGTGCTCGCCATCCGGCGCAGAGCCTATCTGCGCGGACACTGGCGCCCGTGCACTACCCGTCGCCGGGTCGGACAGGCACGACGCGCAAAGAACCGTGCCCGGACGGGATAGGCTTTCGGCGGTGAAGGCAATCATCCAGATCCCGTGCTTCAACGAGGCCGAGCAGCTACCAGCGACGCTCGCCGACCTGCCGCGAACACTCGAGGACATCGACACGGTGGAGTGGTTGGTGATCGACGACGGATCGACCGACGAGACAATCGCGGTGGCGCGCACCCATGGCGTGCATCACATCGTGCGCCTCACCAACAACAAGGGCTTGGCGGCGGGCTTTCAGGCAGGGCTGGATGCGTGCCTGAAGCTGGGGGCGGACGTGATCGTCAACACCGACGCCGACAACCAGTACTACGGCCCGGACATAGCCAAGCTCGTGAAGCCGATCCTGGAAGGTCGCGCCGACATGGTGGTGGGCGACCGCGAGGTGAGCAACATCGAGCACTTCTCGCCGCTGAAGAAGATGTTGCAGAGACTCGGCTCCTGGGTCGTGCGCCAGGCCTCCTCGACGAGCGTGCCGGACACGACGTCGGGATTCAGGGCATACAACCGCGAGGCCGCGATCCAGCTGCTCGTCGTCTCGAAGTTCACCTACACGCTCGAGACGATCATCCAGGCAGGCAAGCAGCTCGTGGCTATCGACCATGTCCCGATCCGCACGAACGCCAAGACGCGCGAGTCACGGCTGTTCCCCTCGATGGGTGCCTATGTGCGACGCAACTCGATCTCGATCTTCCGCATCTACGCCCAGTACGAGCCACTGCGCGTGTTCTGGAGCCTGGCCGCCATCATCGGAGTGGTCTCGCTCGGCGTGTGGACCCGGTTCGTGGTCGCCTATGCGGAAGGCAACGGCAAGGGGCACGTGCAGTCGCTGATCCTTGGCGCCGTGCTGTTCATCGCCGCGGTCGTGCTGTGGGCGCTGGGCGTGATCGGTGACTTGCTCGCCGCACAGCGGGTGATGACTCAGAAGACGTTCGAGCGCGTGCGCCGCATCGAGCTGCAACTCGACGTCGAGCCCTCTCACTACGAAGCGAATCCCGTTGCATCCGATCCCACTCGTCCGAGCGTGCGCGCCGCCACGGACCTGCCCACTCGCGCGGCCGGTGCGACGGGAGCGCACCCACCGGGCAACCAGGCCGCGGAGGAGGCGATCGAAGTATGAGTGGCGGCGTCACAGTCTCCGAGGACGGCATCGTCACCGGCAACACCTACGACAAGTACGGCTCCACCAACCCGCTCGTCAAGCGCATGATGGCCGGCTTCGAGCGCACGCTCGACGAGCTATTCGAGGCCGCGAGCCCCACCTCGCTGCTGGATGTCGGCTGTGGGGAGGGTGTGCTCGTGCACCAATGGGCGCAGCGACTCGGCGAGGCACGCGTCGTGGGGATCGACCTTGAGGAGCCCTCAATCCAGGCGGGCTGGGCACAGCACCAGGCGCCCAATCTCGAATATCGCACAATGCGTGCCGAGAGCCTACCGTTTGCCGAGAACGAGTTCGACCTCGCGTGCGCGATCGAGGTGCTCGAGCACGTCCCCGACCCAGAGCACACGCTCTCGGAGATGGCTCGCTGCGCGGAGAACCGACTGCTCGTGTCCGTTCCGCGCGAGCCGATGTGGCGAATGCTCAACATGGCGAGGGGTGCCTACCTATCCGATTTGGGCAACACGCCCGGACACCTGAACCACTGGTCCAAGCGCTCGTTCGTGCAGCTGCTCTCGCGCTACGGCAAGGTCGTGGAGGCGCGCTCGCCGTTCCCCTGGACGATGCTGCTTGTCCGCCTCTAGGGGCCGCTCCTACGGTAGTGGGGCGCGAATCCTCTCGATCGGCATTGCCTCGACCGGCATCCTGACGTTCGCGTATTTCTCCATCGCCAGTCACGTGCTCGGCGAAGTCGCGGCAAAGCGCGTTGACCTGTTGTGGTCGATCATGTTCGTGATCATCTCGGTCATCTACCGGCCGATCGAACAGCTGCTCTCGCGGACGATCGCCGATCGTCGCGCGCGCGGGCACGAGCAGCATTCGGTACGCGTGCCGATCGCGATTCAAGCGACCTTTGCGCTTGTCTTCTTGATCCTCGCGCTGGCACTTCACGAAGTGCTGATCGACAATGTGTTCGACCACTACGCGGCGCTGTATTGGGTACTGGTTGTGGGCACGCTGGCGTACGCCGCCAGCTATTTCGCGCGTGGCTGGCTGGCGGGGCACGAA
>DATNKN010000099.1:0-4768 GCA_035603375.1 Solirubrobacteraceae bacterium | reverse complement strand
GAGGCAGTCGAGAAGCTCCAGAGCGCATGAGGAGCCTGCAGTGCATCTGAAGTCACTCACGCTGAAGGGCTTCAAGTCCTTCCCCGACCGCACGCGCCTGGACTTCGGGCCGGGCGTCAGCGTCGTCGTCGGCCCCAACGGCTCCGGGAAGTCCAATGTCACCGACGCCGTGCTGTGGGCGATGGGCGAGCAGTCGCCGCTCGCGATCAGGGGCCAGTCGATGCAGGACGTGATCTTCGGCGGCGGTCGCGGTGTACAGGCGCGCAGTGCCGCGGAGGTCGAGATCGTGCTCGACAACTCCGACGAGACGGTCGATCTGCCGCTGGCTGAGATATCGATTGTGCGCCGGCTCGATCGCTCGGGCGACGGCGAGTATCGCCTCAATGGCGCTCGTGCTCGCCTCGTTGACGTGATCGAGGTGCTCTCCGACACCGGCCTTGGTAAGGAGACCCACTCGATCATCTCCCAGGGTCGCGTCGAGGCGATCGTGACCTCAAAGCCGCGCGAGCGACGTCTACTGATCGAGGAGGCCGCCGGTCTCGGCAAGCACCGCAAGCGCCGTCGCCGCGCGCAGCTGAAGCTCGAGCGCACCCAGGAGAACCTCGACCGGGCACTGGATGTGGAGCGCGAGGCGCGCACCCGGCTGCGTCCGCTCAAGCGCCAGGCCGAGGCGGCCGAGCTACACGAGCGCCTGGAGCACCAGATGCTGCAGGCTCGCCACGAGCTTGCGCGCGAGGCCGTGAGAGCGACCGGCGAGCAGCTGGCTCAGGCAGAGGAAGGCGTGCAGGCCGCCCGCGCGGCGCGCGAGCAGATCGAGTCGCGGCTGCGTGCCGTCGTGGAGCGGCGTGGACGGGCAGAGAGCGCGCTGGCCGAGCGCACCGAGCGCCACGACGCGCTCGCCCGGCGCGTGTACGAGGCACGCTCAGCACGCGAGCGCCTACAGATGCGAGGCGAGCAGGCGGCCGCGACGGCCGCGACGGTGGCACAGCGCGCGAGTCGCATCGAGATCGAGCTGGGCGCGATCGAGGGGGCTTTCGCCGACGTCTCCAGCGGGGGGCAGGCGGGCTCCGAGGAGGCTGCCAGTGTGGATCGCGTGCGTGCGCTGGAGGCCGCGCTCGCGCAGATCGACGGCGAACGCGAGCGCGAGCTGGAGCGCGAGATCGAGCAGTTGCAGCGCGAGCGCGAGCAGGCGAGTGCGCGCGTGGCCGAGCTGCAGTTGCAGGCGGGCGCGGCGCGCGAGGCACGTGAGCAGGCCGACACGCTTGCCGAGCAAGCCCGCTCTGGCCTGCGTCAGCTCGAAACGGCCGCGGAGGCAGCGCGTCGCGAGGCGGCCAAAGTCGGCGCGGAGCTGGCCGCGGCCAACCAGTTCCTGCGCAGCCATGCGAATTCGGATCCCACCCGCCCCGCTAGGGCGGGCGCGCCGCGCGCGCTCAGCGACGCGCTGCAAGTCAAGCCGGGCTATGAGCTGGCGCTCGCCGCCGCGCTCGGCGGGCGCCTGGACGCGGCGCTCGTGCGCGACATGGACGGGGCTCGCACGCTGCTTGACAGCGCCGGTCCCGACGGTGGCACCGCGCTGCTCGCGGGCGAGGCGGCGAGCGAGCGAGACGACTCGCGGGACGGCGCCGCGACGAGCGATGCGGCGGAGCCAGCCGCGCCGAGCGACGCGGGCGAGCGGGACGGGCAAAGCCTCGCGCTGGCCGGCAAAGCGCCAGCCGCGGGCGCGCAACGCCTGACCGACCTGCTGGGCGGCACGGGCGCGGTGCTTGCGCTCGCCCAGCGGCTGCTAGCCGACGCCTGGGTGGTCGAGCGCCTGGAGGACCTCGCCGAGGATTTCACCGGGATCGCGACGACGACCTCTGGGCGTGTTTTGTTCGCTGGCTGGGGCGAGCTGCGCCAGGTGACCGAGGGCGGAGCCGAGCGCGTGCTCGCGCGCCGCAACGAGCGCGACCGTCTGATCGCGGACAGCGAGCGCGCCGTTGCCGAGGAGCATGCCGCCAGAAGCGCGGTCGAGCAAGCGCTGGGGCAGGCGCGCGAGGCCGAGGAGGCACGCGAGCACTCCGACAGGGCGCTGCGCGACAGCGATCGCCAGCTGGCCGAAGTGGCCGAGGCGGAGCGCAAAGCCGGTTGGCTGATCGAGCAGCGCCGCGCCGCGCCCCAGCAGGGTCCATTGGCGGTGCGTCGCGCCGAGCTGCAGGGTGAGCTTGCCGCCGAGCGCCGGCAGGCCGAGCGCCGGGAGGCCGAACGCGTCGAGCGCGCCCGGCGGATCGAGCGCTTGCGCGCCCAGCGTGCGGCGGACCTCAGCCTGGCGCCGCGCGCCGAGCGTCTGGCCACCGTGCTCGCAAGTGCCGGCGAGGGTATCGCGGGGTTGCTCGCGCAACTGGAGCAATTGCTCGGAGAGGATCGCGCCGCGGGCGAGCAGGTGTCGGCCGAGCTGCGCGAGTGCGCGCGCGAAGAGGCCGAAATTCAAACCGCGCTGCGCGTCGAGGGCGAGGCGGTGACCGGCGCCGAGGTGGCCGCGCAGCGTTTGCGCGACCAGGCGGCAGAGGCGCGCGAGGAGCTACGAGTCGTGCGCGAGCGCCTGGAGCTGGGCGAGCCCGAGGGCGAGCCCGAGCCGCTCGACGACGAGCAGCAGCAGGCGCTGAGGGCTCGCCTTGAGCGCCTGGTCCGACGCCGCGAGCAGCTCGGCCCCGTGAACCCGCTCGCCCAGCAGGAGTACGCCGAGGCGGTCGCTCACGTGGAGGAGCTGGAGGAGCGCCGTACCGATCTTGAGACCGCGTTGCGCGAGTTGCGCTCCGTGATCCGCGAAACCGACCGTCAGATCCACGAGACGTTCAGCGAGACCTTCGACGCGGCGGCACGCAATTTCGAGGAGCTTGTGGGCGACGTGTTTCCCGGCGGCAGCGGCAGGCTGAGGCTCGTCAAAGACGAGCAGACGCCGCGAGCGGTGCTCGGCGGCGAGCCGGCGCCACAGGACGGCGAGGGTGGCGACGCCGAGGCCGCCGCGGAGATCGAGGACGATGCCGAGGAGCGTGAGGCCGAGGAGATGTTGGGGGTTGAGATCGAAATCACCCCGGCCGGCAAGTCGACCAAGCGGCTGTCGCTGCTCTCCGGAGGGGAGAAGTCGATGACCGCGCTCGCGTTCATGTTCTCGGTGTTCCTGGCCCGCCCATGCCCCTTCTACGTGCTCGACGAGGTCGAGGCGGCGCTCGACGACCTCAATCTCGACCGTTTCCTGACGCTATTGCGCCGCTACGCTGGCCGGGCCCAGTTCATCGTGATCACCCACCAGAAGCGCACGATGGAGGCCGCCGACTGGCTGTATGGGGTGTCGATGGCCGACAACGGCGTCTCCAAGGTGCTCTCACGGCGGCTCCCCAAGGAGGACCCGGCGCCGCCGGTGGCAGCGGTGGAGCCGCCGGCTTCGCACGTGGCGGCGGTTGAGGAACCGGCTTCTCGGGCCGCGGCGCTGGAGGATGAGGTATCGCACGTGGCCGAGGTGGAGGACCCGGCGTCGCAGGAGGTGGCCGTGGTCGAGGACCCACCGCATGTCGCTCCGGTTGCCTAGAACGCCGGTCGGATGAGCGATGCCACGCGACTGGTCCGATCTCATCCTTCTCGACGCCTCAGCTGAGGCGCAGGCGCACGAGCAGGGCGCCGAGGGCGGCGAGCGTCGCCGCGGCCTCTTCAAGCGCCTACGCGAAAACCTCTCAAAGACGCGCCAGGCGCTTGGCTCGGAGATCCAGGCAACGCTCTTCACGACGCTCGACGAGCACACCTGGGAGCGACTGGAGGAGGCGCTGATCATGGCCGACGTGGGAGCTAGCACGACCGCGTCCGTGGTCGAGACGCTCGAGCGGGAAGCCACAGAGGGCGGCCTCTCAAGCGGGGAGGCCCTGACCGAGCGCTTGATCGAGCTGCTGGCCGATACCGCCCGCAGCGAGCACGACAAGATCGACATTCGCGCCAAGCCGACGGTGATACTGGCCGTGGGCGTCAACGGCACCGGCAAGACGACGACGATCGGCAAGCTCGCCTGGCACCTGCGCAAGGAATTCGGGGTCAGCGTGTTGCTCGCGGCGGCGGACACGTTCCGGGCAGCCGCGACCGAGCAACTGGAAGGGTGGGCGCAACGCGCGGGCTGTGAGATCGTCACCGGCGTCGAAGGCTCCGATCCGGGGTCAGTGGCTTTCGAGGCGATGGCACAGGCGCATGCGAAGAACATCGATGTGGTGATCGTGGACACTGCCGGTCGTCTACACACCCAGGACGACTTGATGGGTGAGCTGGAGAAGGTGCGCAGGGTCATCTCCAGGCAACTGGAGGGAGCGCCGCACGAGACGCTGCTCACGGTTGACGCGACGACCGGTCAGAACGGGTTGCGTCAAGCACAGATGTTCGCCGAGTCGGCGGGAGTGAGCGGGATCGTGCTGACAAAGCTCGACGGCACGGCGCGGGGTGGGATCGCGCTTGCGATCGCGCGTGAGCTGGATTTGCCGGTGAAGCTGATCGGGATCGGCGAGCAACTGGAGGACCTGCGCCCGTTCGACGCGGACGATTTCGCGCGCGCGCTCGTAGCTGCGGAATAATCAAAGGTATGGATGCATGGATCCTGTGGTTGGTGGTCGCCGGTGGCCTTGGTGTGGGCGAGATGCACCAGGGCGGCTTCTACCTCGCGCCGTTTGCCATGGGGGCGGCGCTGGCGGTAGTTGTGAGCCTGCTGGGCGTCGGTGCGCTGCTGTCCACGATCGTGTTTCTAGTCGCCTCGGGC
>DATNKN010000093.1:0-3234 GCA_035603375.1 Solirubrobacteraceae bacterium | reverse complement strand
CGCGGGCGCGTTCCGGCGTACCCGTGAGACGATCGGCTCGATCACCGGCTACCTGCAGGAGACACTGTCGGGCATCCGCGTGGTGCGCAGCTTCGGCCAGGAGCCACGCCACCTGGCGCGCTTCGCCGAGCTCAACGAGGACAACTGCGACGCCAACATGGTCACGGTAAGGCTCAACGCCGCCTACTTCCCGGCGGTGGAAATGCTCTCCGGAATAGCGATAGCCGGGATCGTGCTGTACGGCGGCTACCAGGCCATCTCAGGCAACATCACCGCCGGCACCGTCGTGGCGTTCGTGGCGACGCTCGCCTACCTGATCGAACCGATCCAGCAGCTCTCCCAGCTGTACACCACCTACCAGTCGGGCATGGCGGCCCTGGAGAAGATTTTCCAGCTGCTCGACGTCGAGCCGGAACTGACCGACAAGCCAGGCGCACCGGCATTGGAGCGCATCCGTGGCGAGCTGAGCTTCGAGGACGTCACCTTCGCCTACAAACCAAGGCGTGCGCGCAAGAACGTGGACAAGTCGGTCAGCGCACCCATAGAGGACGGGCTGCCCGCGCCCCTGGAAGCAGAGGAGGTGCTGGCGCTCGAGCACATCGACCTGCAAATCCCGCCAGGGCAGACGGTCGCACTGGTGGGCGCCACCGGGGCGGGCAAGTCCACGATGGCAAAGCTCGTCGCTCGCTTCTACGACCCCACCGAAGGGCGCGTGCTCGTGGACGGCCACGACCTGCGCGAGGTGTCGAGCACATCCTTGCGCTCGCAGATGGGGATTGTGCCCCAGGAGGCCTTCCTGTTCTCCGGCACGATCGCCGAGAACATCGCCTTCGGGCGCCCTGACGCCGAGCAGGAGCAGATCCGTCAAGCCGCCGCGGCCGTGGGCGCCGAGGAGTTCATCTCAGAGTTGCCCCAGGGCTACGACACCGAGATCGGCGAGCGCGGTGCCCAGCTGTCGGCCGGCCAGCGTCAGCTGATCGCCTTCGCGCGCGCGCTGATCGCCGACCCGCGCATCCTGATCCTCGACGAGGCCACCTCCAACGTCGATCTGCACACCGAGGCACGCATCGAGCAGGGTCTGCGACGGCTGCTCGCGGGACGCACCTCGATCGTCATCGCCCATCGTCTCTCCACAATCCGCGGCGCCGGGCGGATCGTCGTGCTGGAGCACGGGCAGATCGCAGAGCAGGGCACCCACGAGGAGCTGATTGCGGCCGAAGGGCGCTATTACCAGCTGTATCGCGACTGGGCGATCCACGCGGCGGCATAACCCTCAAAACTCCAAGACAGAGACTCGAACCCATCCATCTCATCCAGGGAACGCCCGCCCGAAAGGGCGGGCAGGGCTTCCAAGGCTCCGGGACAGGGACTCGAACCCCAATCTCCCGGACCAGAACCGGGCGTCACTGCCAATTGGACTATCCCGGACAGTGCGTGTTGCGGCACAGAATATAGCGACTCGCTACCGATAGTCTCGGCGCAGGCAGTTGCGTCGCTCAGACCCCGGCCTGCCTCCCCCCCGGCGCGAAGAACGCCGTGATCGCCGGCTCCAGGCCCGGGTCAAGCACGAGCAACACCTCGTCGCCCGCTTCGATGATCGTGTCGGCCTTCGGCACGAAGCCCCCGCCGGCGCGCAGCACCGAGATGATCAGGCTGCCTTCGGGCAGCGCGATGTTGGACACGCTTTCGCCAACCACCGGCGCGCCAGCGCTGACCTCGAGCTCGATGATCTCAAGGCGCTCCTCTTCGAGCGCGAGCAGATGCACGAGCCCGTAGCGCGGAACCTCGTGCTCGATCAGGCGCAGGATCAGGTCCGTCGCCGACACGGCAGGCTGGATGCCGAGTAGCTTGAAGTGGTCGTAGTTGCGCGGGTTGTTGACGCGCGCGATGATCCGCTCGCACAGGTACTTCTCCTTGGCGACCTGGCAGACGAGCATGTTGTCCTCGTCGTCGCCAGTCACGGCAATCACGAGGTCGGCGCGCTGGATGCCGGCGCGCTCAAGCACCCACAGCTCGGTGGCGTCGCCGTACTGGACGGCGTGCTCGTACTCTTCCTCGATCATCAGATAGCGTGGACGCGAGGACTCGATCAGCGTCACCTCATTGCCCTTGGTGATCAACTCGCGCGCGAGATTGCGCCCGACCTTGCCCGCGCCGACGATGATCACGTACATGGTTGGCCTCCGAGCACGGGCGATCTATGCCGACTCAACCGCGAGCGCGCTTTCGAACATTTCGATCGCGTGCTTGGTGGGAGAGATCGTGTGCAGGCCCTGCTCGCCATACCAGCCTGCGCGCGCCGGGTCCATTACGCGCGCCAGCACCTTCGGCACGCCGAAACGCCGCTGCGCGATCTGGGCGATGATCAGGTTCGTGTTATCGCCGTCGGTGGAGGCTATGAATACGTCCGCGCGCTCGATCCCCGCCTGGACCAGCGCGTCGGTCTCAAGCGCGGTACCGAGCGTGAACTGGCCGCTGGCTTCCTCCCAGCTGTCGCGTTGGCCCGCGTCGAGGCGCTCGTGCGAGAGCGGGTCCTCATCGAGTACCGACACTTCGTGTCCGGCCGCCAGCGCCGACTTGGCCACGGCTGAGCCGACACGACCCGCACCGACGATCAGAATGAACATGAAGCGGCTCGCGCACTGGTTGGCGTTGGGTGGGGACACGCGCCAACGTTGGCTGGCGGCAAGAGCGCCATCCCACGGGCGGCAAGGAGCAGCGCGGCGGTCGAGGGATCGAGAGCAGACATTGCGGTGAGATTAGACGATGGGTCCACCGGCCGGCCCGGCGACCGGCGGCGCGGCGGAAGCATCCCGACCATCGGTCGCGAGCGCGTTCTTGCTTGCAACCTCACCATAGTCGCGACTCGAAGGGGCGGTCACGATCACCCGACAACGCGCGTTGCGCACGACGTACTTGGTGACATCGCCGACAAAGTTCTCAAGCGGACCGCCACGGCCACCGAGACGCGATCCGCCACGGATGCGAGACGGCTCCTCCGCACCCAGCACGATCGCCTCCACCCCACGCCTGCGTGCCTCCTCCAGGATCGCCTGACCCACGCGCCGCGCCCGGATCGTCGCGGTAGCAACCTGCACGCCCGAATACTCCTCCCCCACCACCTTGGCGCGAGCAAGCGCCTGGCGGGCGTGCTTGACCTGAGCGTCCGGCAGGCGCGCATCCAGTGGCAGGGACATCGGCATCTCGAAGATCCACACCGCCTCGATCGTCGAG
>DATNKN010000082.1:0-2174 GCA_035603375.1 Solirubrobacteraceae bacterium | reverse complement strand
CGCCTGGGCAATGCGCCCCGAGCCGCAGCCGGCGTCGAGCACGACCTCGTCGCCCTCAAGCGGCAAGCGCTCCAGCACTTCCAGTCCAAGCGCCTCCATCGTGCCGGATATCCGGTCGTAGCTGGCGCCGTCCCAATCGCGTACCGCTGGCATACGCGTGTACGTTATCACGTATGTGCGAGGATCTCCGCGAGCCGTGCGCGCTGACGCTTGGCGCCGCCGAGCAGCGCGGCGTCTACAAGCGCGCGCTTGTACAGCCAGTGCACATCTGCCTCCCATGTGAAGCCGATGCCGCCGTGTGCCTGGATCGCGGAGGCCGTGACCTCGACGCCGGCCTGCGAGGCCGCGGCCTTGGCCATCGCCGCCGCCTCCCCCAACCGCTCGGGATCGGCGTCCGCGGCCCAGGAGGCGAAGGCGGTCGTGGCGCGCGCCTTCTCGGTGTCGAGCAGCATTTGCGCACAGCGATGCGACACCGCCTGGTAGGAGCCCACGGGCACACCGAACTGCTTGCGCTCCTTCACGTACTCGACGGTCATCGCGAGCGCACGGTCGCACACGCCGACAATCTCGGATGCGACCGCCACGAGCGCACGGTCGATGCCGCCGGCGACGTCGCCCGCCAACGGCTCTCCGGCGCCCGCTTCGGCGCGAACGTGCCCGGCTGGTCGCGTCGGGTCGATCGAGTCGCAGGGCTCGATCTCAACCTCATCGCTGCTCAGCACGCGCGCGCCATCGTCTTCGAGCAGCACCACCAGCCCCGCGCTGGGCGCTCCCACGACCAACTCGGCAATGCCCTCGCACGCCGCGCCGAGCGCGCCCAGTGTCTCGCCGCTCGCCAACCCGGGGAGCAGGCGCGCGCACTGCTCCTCTGAGCCGGCCAGCTCGACCACGGTCGCCGCGAGCACCGTCGGCAACAGCGGCACGGGCGCGACGGCGCGGCCCAGCTCCTCGCAGAGAATTGACAGCTCCACGCGACCGAGCCCCTGCCCGCCATAGCGCTCGGCGACCGCGATCCCGGGCCAGCCCAGCTCACACAGCTCGCGCCACAGCCGCTCGTCGATGCGTCCCGCCTCGGCGTGCTCGCGCACCCGCTCCGGACGTGCGCGCTCCGCGAGCAGCTCCCTTGCGGTGCGCTGGATCTCGCGCTGATCGTTGCTCAGGCCGAAGTCCATCGGCGCCTAGCCAACCGCCTTCAGGCGCGGCAATCCCAGCACGCGCTCGGCGACGATGTTCTTCAGCACCTCGGTGGTGCCGCCCTCGATCGTGTTGCCACGCGCGCGCAACAGCTCATAGCTCCAGCTGGTGCCGACGACCAGCGCCTCGGGACCCACGATCTCAGCCGCCAGCTCTGTCAGGCGCTGGTTGGTGTCCGACCACAGCCACTTCACGAGCGACCCCTCCGGGCCGGGCTGCCCGTAGCGCTCGATGTCGGTCAGCCCCTTCCAGGCGAGCAGCCGGATCGACTCGCAGCGCACGTGCAGGTCGGCGAGCGCGTCGGCATACAGCGCGTTCTGGAGCAGCCCGCGCTCGCGGGCGAGCGCGATCGTGTCGTCCAGCAGCTGGCGCAGACGCACCTGCAGCGCGAAGCCGAGCCCGGCGCGCTCGTTCATGAGCGTGGTGAGCGCCACCTTCCAACCGTTGCCCACGCCCCCCACCACGTTCTCCTCGGGGATGCGCGCCTCTTCGATGAACAGCTCGTTGAACTCCGCCTCGCCGGTGATCTGGCGCAGCGGGCGTACCTGCACCGCATCCTGCTCCATGTCCATCAGGAAATAGGTGAGGCCCTTGTGCTTGGGCACATCGCCGTCGGTGCGCGCGAGGAGCATGCACCACTTGGAGTACTGCGCGCCGCTCGTCCACACCTTCTGGCCGCTGACCACCCAATCGCCGCCGTCCTTCACCGCGCGCGTCTTCAACGACGCGAGATCCGAGCCGGCGTCGGGCTCTGAGAAGCCCTGGCACCAGATCTCCTCGGCGGAGAGAATCGGCGCGAGATGGCGCTCCTTCTGGCGGTCGTTGCCCCACACCATCAGCGTCGGCCCGCCAAGCAACAGGCCGAGCACGTTCGCCGGCAGTGGCACGCGGGCGCGGCCCAGCTCCTCGAAGTAGATCGCCGACTCGGTCAGAGACGCACCCCTGCCCCCGTACTCTGCCGGCCACGCCGGCGCGGCCCA
>DATNKN010000080.1:0-12234 GCA_035603375.1 Solirubrobacteraceae bacterium | reverse complement strand
GACCGCGCGTCCACAGCCATGTGTCGATCGCTCGCGCGGGCACGCCTGTGCGCTGTGAGATCAGCTCGCAGGCATGCACCGCGCACGCGCGAATCTCACGCTCGGCACCCCCCAGCGTAAGCCGCTCGCCCTTGTCGATGCGGCTCGCCAGCTCCTCGTCATACACGAGCACGCCGTCGCAGCGCAGTACATGTGGCACGAGGTTGTCGGCAAAGATCGTGAGGCGGTCGAGATCGGCGAACTCGGCCACGCCGGCGAGTGCCAGGTCGTTGGGCACGATCTGCGCGCGCTTGTAGAAGCCGCGGTCATCGAACATCGCCATCCCGCCTGCCAGCATCTCGGCCAGTCGCTGCGCCGAGCCGCCGGCCTCTGTGACCAGGTCGAGTGCCCGACTCGCCCTGCGGGTCGGGCCGACGGGCCGCTCCGCCAGGAAGCGCCCAAGCGCGCGCAATGCCTGTGCATACAGGCTCATCAGCTCGTGATCCAGGCGCTGGCCGAGGATCGCCGCGATCTCGACGGTACTCACCTGTGATAGCCACGCGAAGGTCGGCGGACCGTGGGCACGCACATGGTCGGCAAGTGCCCACGACACCGTGAAGTACCCACTCACGGGCTTGCCGTCGGCGGTGCGCTTGCGCAGCGTCGGAAACCAGCCCGAGCCGAAGTTGATCGCATCGAGCGCGAGCATGTAGTCGGCCACGTCGGCCGGCTCGCCCTCCAGGTAGTGGCGCTCAGGGTCGAGCGGGGGCGGATCGGCCGGCTGGACCTGCGCGGCGGCGTCGAGGTCGATCCGCACAAAGCGGGCATCGGCGGCGATCTGGGCGCAGGAGGCGCGGACCTCGTCGGTGATGGTCACCGGGGGAACGTTAGGGCCGACCGCGCTTCTATGCTCCAACGGAATGGCTGAGACAAACCACTCCGAGCGCGTCGAGACGCTGCTCGAAGGCCTCAACGAGCCCCAGCGCGAGGCGGTGACCCACGGCGAGGGCCCCTTGCTGATCCTCGCGGGCGCGGGCAGCGGCAAGACGCGCGTGCTCACCCATCGCGTGGCGTTTCTGATCTTCACCGAGCAGGCTCACCCGAGCGAGATCCTCGCGATCACGTTCACGAACAAGGCCGCCCAGGAGATGCGCGGACGCGTCGAACACTTGCTCGACGGCAGCATGCGACGCATGTGGCTGATGACCTTCCATGCCGCCTGTGCCCGCATCATGCGCGCGCACGCCGAGCGCCTCGGCTACACCTCGCGCTTTACGATCTACGACCAGGCCGACTCGCGGCGGATGGTCAAGCGCTGTATCGAGGAGGTCGGCGTCGATCCCAAGCGCTTCGCGCCGGCGGCGATCCACGGCCAAATATCGCAGGCCAAGAACAAGCTGCTCGCCGCCTCAGACCTCGCGCAGGCAATCGGCTCGCCGTTTGAGCAGGTGCTGGCCGAGGTGTACCAGCTGTATGAGAGCGAGCTGTTGCGTATGAACGCGATGGACTTCGACGACCTGCTGTTTCGCACGGTGAACCTGCTGGAGCTGTTCGAGGACGTGCGCACGCACTACGCGCAGAGCTTCAAGCACGTGCTCGTGGACGAGTACCAGGACACCAACCACGCCCAGTATCGACTGCTGCAGTTGCTCGTCGGCGGCGGTCGCGCCAAGCCGACTCGTGGGGAGCGCGTGAACATTCCCGGCCACCGCAACCTGGCCGTAGTGGGAGACGATTCACAATCGATCTACAGCTTCCGTGGAGCCGACGTATCCAATATATTGGACTTCACCGAGGACTTCCCCGACGCGCGCGTGGTCAAGCTGGAGCAGAATTATCGCTCCACGCAAACGATTCTCTCCGCCGCCAATGCGGTGATCGCGAACAATCGCGGCGGTATCGCCAAGCGCCTGTGGAGCGAGAATGGGCAGGGCAGCCCCGTGCGGGTGCATGGCCTGGAGGACGAGCACGCCGAGGCGCGCTTCGTCGTGGGCGAGGCCGAGCGGCTTGTGGACGAGGGCGCCTCTCGCGCCGAGATCGCGATCTTCTATCGCACCAACGCGATGTCGCGCGTGATCGAGGACACGCTCGTGCGTCGCGAAATCGCCTACCAGGTGATCGGCGGCACCAAGTTCTACGAGCGGGCGGAGATCAAGGACGCGGTTGCCTATCTCGCCTGGATCGCCAACCCGTTCGACGTCGTCAGCTTCCAGCGTGTCGCCAACTCTCCGCGCAGGGGGCTGGGTCAGACCTCGCTGTCGCGGATCGTCGCCCACTCGGCGAGCGTCGGGCAGTCGGTGTGGGAGGTGGCAGTGGCCGCGGATCGCATCCCGGGGCTCGGTGCCGCGGCGATCAAGTCGCTCGGGCGTTTCATGATGACGATGGAGGACCTCGCCACCCTCGCCGCCGACGGCATCCCCGTGGGCGACATGATGGAGGCGGTGCTTGCTCGCAGCGGCTACGTGGAAGCGCTCGAAGCCGAGTCGGTCGGCCAGGGAGAAAAGGCGTTCGAGGCGCAGGGTCGCATCGAAAACTTGCAGCAGCTGGTCGAGGTGGCACACGAGTTCGACGCCAACAACTCGGCCGAGGGCGACACGCTCGAGCAGTTCCTGCAGGAGATCGCGCTGAAGGCCGACGGCGACTCGCGCAAGGACGACGAGGGACTGGTGACGCTGATGACATTGCACAACGCCAAGGGTCTTGAGTACCCGATCGTGTTCGTCGCCGGTTGCGAGGAGGGCGTGTTTCCCCACCAGCGGGCGCTCGATGAAGGCGGCATCGAGGAGGAGCGCCGCCTGTTCTATGTGGCCGTGACTCGCGCGATGCGTGAGCTGTACCTGACCCACGCGCGGCGGCGCTCGGTGTTCGGTGCCTCGACGTTTGCGCTCCCGAGCCGCTTCCTGGATGAGATCCCCGCCGAGCTGTGCCAGCGCGAGGATTTGCCAGCGCCGCGTCCGGGCGGCGCGCGCATGGGCGCGGGGATCGGCGCGGGGATTGGCGGCTTTGCCAGCGCGGGCGCCCGTGGAGGCGGCGGCGATTGGGCCGCCGCATCGCGCTCGGCCGCCCCGGCCGCGTCCTATCGCCTCGGCGATGACATCGTGCACGCCGCATTCGGCGAGGGCGTGGTCACCGGTGTGGAGGCGGACGGCATCATCGTGGTGCGTTTCGCGGGCGATGGCTCAGAGCGCAAGCTGATGGCCGACTACGCTCCCGTGTCGCGCCGCTGAATTCCATACGATCCGGGTGTGACGGCCACGATCATCGACGGCAAGGCAATCGCCGCGCGCGTGCGGGCAGAGGTCGCGCGCGATGTCGCCGAGCTGGTGGAGAGCGGCGCGCAGCCGCCGGGCCTTGCGACAGTGCTGGTCGGCGAGGACCCCGCGTCGGCCGTCTACGTGGGCGGCAAGCAGCGCGCGTGCGCCGAGGTCGGGATGACGCCCTATGACGAACGGTTGCCGGCGGACGCCACGCATGAGCAGTTGGCGGGGCGGCTGCAGGCGCTGAACGACGACCCCGCCGTTAGCGGTGTGTTGCTGCAACTGCCGCTGCCCGATCATCTCGACGGCCCTGCGCTGACCGGCCTGATCGACCCGCGCAAGGACGTCGACGGGCTCACCCCGGTCAACGCGGGCCTGCTCTCGCTCGGGCGCCCGGGCCTGCGTCCGTGTACGCCGAGCGGGGTCATGAAGCTGCTCGCGAGCGTCGAGGTCAAGCTCGAAGGAGCCGAGGCGGTCGTGGTGGGGCGCTCGAACCTGTTTGGCAAGCCGATGGCGCAACTGCTCCTGGAGGCGAACGCCACAGTCACGGTGTGTCATTCGCGCACGCACGACCTGCGTGAGGTCTGCGCGCGCGCAGACATCCTGATTGCGGCCGTCGGCCGTGCGCGACTGATCGAGCGCGATTTCGTCAAGCCTGGCGCGGTCGTGATCGACGTTGGTATGAACCGCCTGACCCCCGAGCAGGCGGGCACGAAGAGCGGGCTCGTGGGCGACGTTGACTTCGAGGCCGTTCGCGAGATCGCCAGTGCGATCACGCCGGTGCCGGGAGGAGTGGGGCCGATGACGATCGCGATGTTGCTGGCCAACACGGTAAGGGCGAGTGAACAGCTCACAAAGGAGACCAGGTGAAGCTCACGCGGCTGCGTTTGGGAGAGCTTGTGGCACTGGTAGGTGCGGTGTGTGTGATCGTCGCGCTCACGCTGCCGTGGTATGAAAACCTCGAAGGCAAGCTGAGCGCGTGGAGCACGTTCGGCCCAGCGGTCGTCCTCGTAATGCTCGCGGCGCTGGCAGCGCTCGCGCTGGTATTGACGACGGTCACCGAGCGATCGACCGCGCTGCCTGTCGCGGCGGCCGTGTGGAGCACCCTGTTTGGCTTTCTCGGTGTGATTGCGGCGCTTGTGCGTGTGCTCGAGCGGCCCGACGGTGCCAACATGCTGTGTGCGGGCGCCTGGCTCGCGCTGCTCGGCGCCGTGCTGATCCTCGCCGGTTCGTGGCAGTCGATGCGCGACGAACGCACCTCGCGCTACCCGCCCGTCACGCCGGAGCCGCGCAAACTCGCCGCGTAGAATGCGCCGTCCATGATCGACCGCGATGAAGTGCTGCACGTTGCGCGCCTGGCGCGCCTGCAGCTGAGCGAGGATGAGATCGAGCCGATGGCGCGCGAGCTATCGGTCGTGCTCGACCACGTCGCCAAGATCGGCGAGCTGGATCTCGACGGAGTGGCGCCAACCACGCATGTCGCGGAAGTCACCGGGCGCCTGCGCGCCGATGAGCCGTGCGAGTCGCTGCCGCGCGAGGTCGTGCTCGCACAGGCGCCGGACGTCAGTGGCGACGGATTCCTGGTCCCGAGCCCGCAAGCATGAGCGCCGATCTGCTGGAGCTGAGCGCCGCGGCGGCCGCGCGCGAGCTTGCCGCGGGGGAGATCGCCGCGCATGAGCTGCTCGGCGTGTACCGCGCGCGCGCCGTTGCCGAGGAGCTGAACTGCTTCACCTGGGTCGGCGATGGCGAGGCGCCCGCACCGCCGCCCGGCTCGCCGCTGGGTGGCGTGCCGCTCGCCGTGAAGGACCTGTTCTGCACCGAGGGCGTGCCCTCGCAGTCGGGCTCGCGCATCCTCGAGGGCTACCGCCCGCCCTACACCGCCACGGTCGTCGAGCGCCTGCGGGCGGCAGGAGCGCCGCTGCTCGCCAAGACCAACCAGGACGAGTTCGCGATGGGCTCCTCCAATGAGAACTCCGCCTTCGGCCCGGTGCTCAACCCGTGGGATCGCACGCGCGTCCCCGGCGGTTCCTCCGGCGGCAGCGCCGCCGCCGTGGCGGCCGGCCTGGCGCCATGGGCGCTTGGCACCGACACGGGCGGCTCGATCCGCCAGCCCGCCGCGCTGTGCGGAATCGTCGGCATGAAGCCCACCTACGGTGCGGTTTCGCGCTACGGCATGATCGCCTTCGCCTCCTCCCTTGACCAGGCCGGGCCGCTCACGCGCGACGTCACCGACGCGGCCCTAATGCTGCGCCATATGATCGGCCGCGACAAGCGCGACGCGACTTCGCTGAGCTTCCCGCACGAGATCGCGCTGCCGAGCGCCGAGAGCCTTGCGGGCGTACGGCTCGGTGTGCCCGCGGAGCTGAGCGGCGAGGGCATCGAAGACGGCGTGCTCGACAGCTTCATGGCCGCGCTCCGGCGCGCTGAGGAGCTGGGCGCCGAGATCGAGCAGGTGAGCCTCCCGCACGCTCCCCATGCGCTCTCCGCCTACTACGTGATCGCACCGGCCGAGGCCTCCTCGAACCTCGCGCGCTTCGACGGGGTTCGCTACGGCCTGCGGATTGACGATCCCGCCCACCCCAACGACCTGCTCGGCATGTACACGCGCACGCGCCACGACGGCTTCGGCGCCGAGGTCAAGCGGCGCATCATGCTCGGCACCTACGCGCTCTCCTCCGGCTACTACGACGCTTACTACGGGCGCGCGCAGCGCGTGCGCACGAAGATCGTGGAGGACTTCCGCTCGGTGTTCGAGCGCGTCGACTTCGTCGTCACCCCCACCAGCCCGAGCGTCGCCTTCCCGCTCGGCTCGCGCACCGGCGACCCGCTCGCGATGTATCTCAGCGACTTCTGCACGGTGCCGATGTCCCTTGCCGGCATTCCCGCGATCTCGATCCCGTGCGGTCTGAGCGAGGGTCTCCCCGTCGGACTGCAACTCGCCGGGCCGGCCTTCAGCGAGAACAAGCTGCTCGACGCCGCCCACGCGATCGAGCGGAAGCTGGCGTTCGACCCAACGCCGGCACGCATGGCCGGTGGTGCTGGTGGGCCTGACGCTCGTGACGGGGGATCCGCGGGAGCGGGCGCATGACCGACTTCGAGCCGGTGATCGGCCTGGAGATCCACATCCAGCTGGCCACGCGCACGAAGATGTTCTGCGGGTGTGAGCTGTCCTTCGGCGATCCCCCCAACACGCACACCTGCCCGGTCTGTCTCGGACTGCCCGGCGCGCTGCCGGTCGCCAACGCCCGCGCCATCCACTTCGGCCTGATGATCGGACTCGCGGTCGGCTCGCAGCTGGCGCCGCGCTCGATCTTTCATCGCAAGAACTACTTCTATCCCGACCTGCCCAAGGGCTACCAGATCTCCCAGTACGACGAGCCCCTGTGCCTGGGCGGGCAACTGGCCGAGGTGTGCATCCACCGCGTGCACCTGGAGGAGGACGCGGCCAAGCTCGTGCACGTCGGCGCATCCGGGCGCATCCACGCCTCCGATGCCTCGATCGTCGACTTCAACCGCGGCGGCACCCCGCTTGCGGAGATCGTCACCGAGCCCGACCTGCGCTCCGCCGAGCAGGCGGGGGAGTGGCTGCGCCTGTTGCGCACCACCATGCGCCAGCTCGGTGTGTCGGACGTGAATATGGAGGAGGGCTCGCTGCGTTGCGACGCCAACATCTCGGTGCGACCCGTCGGCACGCGGGAGCTGGGCACCAAGACAGAGCTGAAGAACATGAACTCCTTCCGCTTCATCGAACGTGGCATCCGCGCGGAGATTGCCCGCCAGGAAGACATCCTGAGGAGTGGTGGTCGGGTGGAGCAGGAGACACTCCACTACGACCCCGACAGCGGCAGGATCACCTCATTGCGCTCCAAGGAGCAGGCACACGACTACCGCTACTTCCCCGAGCCCGACCTCGTGCCGGTGGCAGTTGACCGGCAGATGCTCGACGACGCCGCTGCCGCGATGCCCGAGCTGCCGGCCGCGCGCGCGCAACGGTTGGAGCAGCTCGGCCTGAGTGAGGAGAGCGCGCGCCGGCTCGCATTCGAGGGTGAGCTGGGCGACTACTTCGAGCAAGCGCTCGCGGCGGAGGTCGATCCGGCGCCGGCGCCGCAGGCGCTCGCCAATTGGGTCCTCGCCGATCTGCTCGCCCGCTTGGATGATGGCCAGAGCCCGGCCGATTCTCGCGTCACCCCGGCTGCGCTGGCCACGCTCTCGGGGATGGTTGCCGCGAAGCAGGTGAGTGTGGGAGCCGCGCGCCAGGTGCTCGATCGCCTGGTGGCCGAGGGGGGAGACCCGGCATCGATAATCGAGGTCGAGGGCCTTTCCGCGCTCGATGGAGGAGACGATCTCGCGGCCGTCGTGGCCGCCGCGCTGGCAGCCAATGCCGACGCGGTCGAGCGCGTGAAGGCCGGCAACGCCAAGGCGATCGGGCCGATCGTGGGCTACGTGATGCGCGAAACCAAGGGTCGTGCCGACGGCGGCGAGGTCACGCGACTGGTCGGCGAGCAGCTCGGTATCTGATGCGATGGCGCGAACCGCGCCCCTGATCCAACAGCGCGAATTGTGCCGCCAGCTACGGGATTTCGGCACTCCGAACACACGTCGACGCGACATTTTGGACGATAGGCCAAAGGCAGTGGGCCCGTTCGCGGTCAATATGTGTCCCATGAACAGGCCGATCTCAAACTCGATGGCAACTCCTCCTCGGCGGTTTCTCCTGCTGCCAGAGGACGCCGCGGACGTTCCAGGTCAGGGACTGCGCATCCGACGCTACCGGCTCACCAGCGTTGGACGCTCCCACGGGCTGGATCGTCCCCCGGCGCCGTGTTCGGGGAATGTGCCACGGGTGTCCTAGCCAAGCGGACGGAAACAAGGGCCAAGTAGGGCCAAGCCTCACCCCGAGTCCCCTCCTCGTGGTGAACGGAGCGCCGCCGGGCAGGGTTTCTGAGCCTGCCCGGCGGCGCCCCACACGCTGCGCGCGATGTTCGACGTACAACCAGTACGCCTCCGCTCGCGCACAACGTCTGGAGTCAGATGTTCAAAAGAGGCGATGCTTGTCCCCCGATTGGTCTAACCTGTAGAGCATGAGTCAGCAGCCCCCCAGCGGTTCCTCGTCTCGCCCGATAGCCCGTACCATTGTTGCCGGGCTGATCCTGCTGCTCGCTGCGTATGTGCTGCTGAAGATCGTGATCGGCATCGCGCTTGCGATTGCCGGCCCCCTGGTGTTGATCCTCGCGGTTATCGCTCTCATCTGGGCCTACCGCGTCCTCTTCTAGCGGCGCGGCGCCGGTGGCCGCGCTTTCGCTCCGATGGCCTATCTAGTAATCGCCTTCTGCTTTGGCCTCGCGGGCGGGATCGTCGGCAAGATCAAGGGCAGCTCGTTCATGCTGTGGTTCTTGATCTCGGCGGTCGTCCCGTTCATCGGGTTGCTGACCGCGATCGCCTATCGCTTCGAGCGCAACGAGCCGCGCCGGCAGTGCCCGAAATGTGGGCGCGTGACGAAGGTGTACGACGCATTGTGCACGCGCTGCGGCGAGGAGCTGGAGTTCCCCGAGCACGTGCTTGCCTCAGAAGCCGTCGAGCGGGACATGGCCGCGCACGCGCGCTAGCCTCAACTTCGGCTTGCCTAAGCGGATTTCGGCCGCCCTAAGACGAAAGTTCGCATACGCTGTGAGGCATGTCCGTCCTCGAGCAGCGTCCCCCCGAGCAGGCTCGCGAGTCGCCGATCGCACGGCTGATCCATCGCGCCGGTTTCGAAAACGAGCGCTCGTTCGTGCTGCGCGTAGTGCAGCCGGCGCTCGTGGGCATGATCGACGGCACCGTCTCTTCGATCGCGCCGATTTTTGCCGCGGCGGTCTCCTCGAATTCGCACACCGCGTTCGTGGTCGGCCTATCGACCGCGCTTGGCGCAGGGATCAGCATGGGCATATCAGAGGCGCTGTCGGACACGGGCGAGACCACCGGTCGCGGCTCGCCGATCGTGCGCGGCACGATCACCGGCGGCATGACCGCGCTCGGCGGCATTTTCCACACGCTGCCGTTCCTGATCGCCGACACCCACGAGGCGCTGATGATCGCTGGCAGCGTCGTGGCGGTCGAGCTGTTCGTGATCGCCTGGGTGCGCCAGCGCTTCCTGGAGGTGTCACTGCGCTCGTCGCTGATCGTGGTCACGCTCGCCGGCGCGATCGTGCTCGCGATCGGCATCCTGATCGGCAGCTCCTAGCGGCCCGATGACCGGCGTCAGGCGGCGTCCTCGGTCGCTCGCGTGCGTAGCACGCCACGCTCCCTGCGTCCTTGCCTGACTTGGTCCTCGGGCCGCTAGTGGCTCGGAGGAGGGGCAAGGGTGCGGAGTTCAAGCAACTGCTTTGCGCGCAGGACTACGCTGTCACCGGGCGAAAACCCGCTGGTACACTGGCCTTTATCGAGCGCGGGGACAGCCGACGTCCTCGCCATCTCGGCAACCCATATACAGAAGGAAAGGAGGTCGGTGCAATGCGTGCAGTTGACGCAGTGATGGAATGCTTGAAGGCGGAGGGCGTGGATGTCGTCTTCGGCTTGCCCGGTGGCGCCAATCTCCCAACCTACGACGCCTTCGTCGACGGCGGCCTGCGCCACATCCTGGTGCGCCACGAGGCCGGCGGCGGCCATGCCGCCGAGGGCTACGCCAAGGCGACGGGCAGGGTCGGTGTGGCGTTTGCGACAAGCGGCCCCGGCGCCACCAACCTGATCACGCCGATTTGCGACGCGATGATGGATTCCGTGCCGGTCGTGTTCATCACCGGCCAGGTGCGCACCGAGCTGCTCGGCACCGACGGCTTTCAGGAGGCCGACACGATCGGGATCACGATGCCGATCGTCAAGCACTCCTTCATGATCCAGGACCCGCTGGAAATTCCACGCGCGATCCACGAGGCGTTCTTCCTCGCGCGCAGCGGTCGCCCGGGGCCGGTGCTGGTCGACATCCCACAGGACCTCTCGCGGGCGGAGATTCCCTATGAGCCGGTTGCCGACGTGCGCCTGCCCGGCTACCAGCCGACGGTGGAAGGCAACCAGAAGCAGATCCGCCAGGCCGCCAAGGCGCTCGCGGCTGCCCATCGTCCTGTGATCTACGCGGGCGGCGGCGTCGTCAACGCAAACGCGGGCGCCGAGCTGGTCGAGTTCGCCACCAGCGACCGCTTCCCCGTGACCTGCACGCTGATGGGGCTCGGCGCGTTCCCGGCTCGCATGGATGGAGGACCCACCAGCCCTCCGCACCCGCAATGGCTGGGGATGCTCGGCATGCACGGCACGCGTGCCGCCAACTACGCGATGGACGAGGCCGACCTGATCTGCGCCGTCGGTGCCCGCTTCGACGATCGTGTGACCGGCAAGCTCTCGGAGTTCGCGCCCAACGCGAAGTTCATCCATATCGACGTCGACCCGGCCGAGATATCGAAGAACATCCCCGCCCACATCCCGATCGTGGGCGACGCCAAGCACGTGCTCGCCAAGCTGCTGGTCGAGTATCGTGCGCTGAGCGCACCGAGTGAGCGCTTGAGCGAGTGGTGGGAGCGGATCGAAGGCTGGCGCGAGAAGTACCCGCTCACCTTCGAGGACTCAGCCGACAACGAGATCAAGCCGCAATACATGATCAAGGCGCTGCACGAGGCAACCGGCGGCGAGGCGATCGTCACGAGCGATGTCGGCCAGCACCAGATGTGGGCCGCCCAGTACTACGACTTCCCCGCGCCACGGCGCTGGATCAACTCCGGCGGGCTCGGCACGATGGGCTTTGGCCTGCCGGCGGCGATGGGCGCGGCCGTCGGCTGCCCCGACCGCACCGTGTGCTGCATCGCCGGCGACGGCTCGGTGCAGATGAACGCCCAGGAGCTGGCCACCTGCGCGCAGGAGAAAATCCCGATCAAGGTGTTCATCATGAACAACGGCTATCTCGGCATGGTGCGCCAATGGCAGGAGCTGTTCTGGGACGGGCGCTACAGCCACGTCGAGACCGGCGACTACCCGGATTTCGTCAAGCTCGCCGAGGCCTATGGCGCGACGGGCATGCGCTTCGAGGACAAGAACACGCTGGTGGACGACATGAAGCGCGCAATCGCCACCGAGGGCCCCGTCGTGGTCGACGTGAAGGTCACGCGCGAGGAGAACACCTACCCGATGATCCCGGCAGGGCAGGCCGCCCGCGAGATGGTGGGGTGAGCGTTATGAGCGACTCGGCCACCAAGGAACCGCTGAGCCTGGAGGGGCTGCAAGTCTCGGGCAATCTGCGCTCAGGACGCAAGCACGTTCTCTCGATTCTGGTGGAGAACAAGTCCGGCGTGCTCACCCGCATCGCCGGTCTGTTCGCGCGCCGCGGCTTCAACATCGACACGCTCACGGTCGGCCCTACCGACGACGATCACATCTCGCGCGTAACGCTCACCGTCGACGGTGCGATCCATCCGATCGACCAGGTCACAAAGCAGCTGCACAAGCTCATCAACGTGCTGAAGATCCGCGATCTCGAGCCGACCGACACGGTCGCGCGCGAGCTGGCGCTGTTCAAGATCTCAGCCGATGGCGCCCAGCGCGGCGAGCTGATGCAGATCGCCGAGATCTTCAGGGGCAAGGTCGTGGACGTCACCAAGCGCTCGGTCATCGTCGAGGTCACCGGCACCACCGAGAAGGTCGAGGCGTTCGAGAGCATGGTGCGGCCGTTCGGCCTGATCGAGATGATGCGCACGGGGGAGATTGCAATCGCGCGCGGGCGAGGCGAGACATAGAAGCGCTTCGGACCGGCGAGCGCTCTCCCTTCGCGCTCACAGAGTCAGACCGCGAACGCCTGTGCGCGCGGTTGGAGCTTGCGTTGCAGCGCACGCGTCGCTCCGGAAGTCCGACATTGGCGACGATCACGCTCGCACTGCCCGCCGATGTCGATCCGGCCGCGGTCGTGTGCGCGTCGCGACGCGCGGGCGAGCCATGGTTCGTCTTCGAGCAGCCCGACCGCGGATGTTCGGCACTGGCG
>DATNKN010000076.1:0-2083 GCA_035603375.1 Solirubrobacteraceae bacterium | reverse complement strand
GGGGCCGCGGCCATTCGCAGTGGGCCCAGCCGGTGGTGCCTCCTTCCCTGTCGTGGCGGTGTCCTGGGCGGCGTCGGTGGCGTGGCGTGTCCTGGCGCGCACAGCTTCGCGCGTGCGTCCCGCGCTGTGGGCGACCATCGTCAGCCCCGCCGGGCAGCGGCGGCGTACTACGTGTCCGACGCAGCCCGCGAGCGTGGCCAGCTCTCGCGCGAGCGACGGTGCGACCCCGCGCCAAGCGTCGAAGCGCCGGGCGGCGCGTCCGCGCGCGTATGCCGCGCGACACAGCCGGTCCAGGCGCGTGTCCTCGGGGTTGCGGCGGTGGTGCAGCACCGCGGCCCCGACATACAGCGCCTCGCCGCCAAGCCGTTCCTGCAACTCCTGCTCGTCTCCACCGTGCTCCAGCGACACGTCAAACGGCCCGGTGCGCTCCAGCGCGGCACGGCTGATCGCCATGTTGGCACCCCACGCGAAGCGCGTGGTCGTGTCGGTTGGCCCAAGGTCGAGCGCGGTGATCGGCGGGTGCTCGCGGCCACAGTCGCGAGCAGGCGAGCCTTCCAAGCGCGGCACTATCGGGCCGGTGAACACGTCCCGCTCGGGATGCTCGCGCACGGCCGCCAGCAGCGCGTCCAGCCACCCCGCGCAGACCTCCACGTCGTCGTCGACGAACACCACCAGCTCGCCCGTCGAGCGCTCGACCCCCGTGTTGCGCGCCACGTTGAGCCCGAGCGGCCCGGGGTGCGGCTCGTAGCGCGCGCCAAAGCGCTCGGCGAGCGCGCGCGCTTCCCGCGAGGCGCCGGCGTCGTCCACTACGATCGTCTCCACCCCGGCGCTCGCCGCCTGGGGAGCGATCGAGGCGAGCGCCACCCGCAGATAGTCCAAGCGTGCCCGTGTCGGTATCACGATGGAGGCAGCGGGTTGGTTGGAATCGCGCGGCATTACCGCAACAGTCTAGGTTTGCGCAGAGCGGTGCGGGTGCGGGCGCTCCCGGCGGGGATAGGCTGCGAGCGGGGATGATCCTCTTCCTACACAACCGCTACCGCACCACCGGCGGCGAGGAGCGCGTCGTGCAGGAGCTGATGGCGCTCGTGCGCGAGCGCCTAGACGAGCCCGCGGAGCTGCTGGCGCGCGACTCCGCTGGGCTCGGTGGCGCACGCGCGGCGGCCGGCCTGTTGCGCGGCGGGCTCGCCCCGCGCGAAGTGGCCAGAGCGGTGCGCCTCGCGGGCGCGCGCGCAGTTCACGCCCACAACCTGGGTCCGCTGTTCGGTTGGCGCGCGCTCGCCGCAGCCCGCTCGGAGGGGGCGCGTGTCGTGCTGCACCTGCACCAGTATCGACTCGTGTGCGCCACTGGCGTGTGCTTCACCGCTGGCGAGGAGTGCACCCGCTGCCACGGCCGCAACACGCTCCCGGGCGTGCTCCACAACTGCCGCGGCAACCGCGCGGAGGCACTCGCCTACGGAGCGTCGCTGGCGCTGTGGCAGGCGCGGCTGCTCGAGCAGGTCGACGCCGCGATCGTGCCGAGCGCGTTCGCGTGCGAGCGCTTGCGCGAGCTGGGCGCGCCGCTGGATTTCGAGCGCGTGCACGTGCTCGCGCCACCGGTGGCAGTCGCCGACCGACCGGCGGTCGTGGAGTCGGGCGCCTATGCGCTGGTCGTTTCGCGGCTCGCGCCCGAGAAGGGCGTCGATGTCGCGATCGACGCCTGCCGGCTTGCGGGCGTGCCGCTCGTGGTTGCCGGCGAGGGCCCTGAGCGCGATGCCCTGCGTGTGCGTGCGGGGCAAGCCGGCTCGCAAGCGCCCCCTGTCGGTGGCGGGCACGGCGGGGTGAACTTCGTGGGCCATGTGGACGACACGGAGCTGCAGCGCCTGCGCGCCGGCGCCGCGCTTGCAATCGTCCCGTCGCGCTCGGCCGAGACGTTCGGGCTGGCGGCCGCCGAGGCGATGGCGGCGGGCGTGCCTGTCGTCGCGAGTCGCGTTGGCGCGCTCCCCGAGCTGGTCGAGCAACCTGGGCTCGTAACTCCCGGCGACGCGGTGGCGCTCGCCGAGGCGATCGGGCGGCGCTGGCGCGACGCCCCCGCCGCGCGGCGGGG
>DATNKN010000074.1:0-3977 GCA_035603375.1 Solirubrobacteraceae bacterium | reverse complement strand
CCCGAGTATGGGGATGACGTGCAAACGTTGCGCACCCACATCGCACGCCTGCGCGGCAAGATCGAAGCCGACGGGCAAGACCCCCGGGTGATCGTTACCGATCCCGGCGTCGGCTACCGCTTCTCTGCCTAGCAGGCTCGCTCCTCGATCCATCACGGGCGCTCTAGCTCCGCTTCGTACGCCCCCACAAATCCAAATAAAAGCACCGCGGCCACGGGTAAAAGGGCAACACGCGCTCCTTGCGGCGCGTCGTTACACAATCGTTATACACCGCGCCCAAATCGTCATGCGAGCGTGATGGATGGCATTGCATAGTGGTCCCATGGACGCCGTCGCCGTCGTTATCGGGATCGCAATGTTCGCGATCCTGCTGCTTATCATCGAGGGGATTGACCGCATATGAGCCTCAATCTCATCAGCGGAGACTTGATCGCGCATATGAGCGGTGCTGATGTGTTCGGCCTTGTCGTCACCGTGCTGATCATCGCCTACCTCTTCTACGCCCTGATTCGCGGAGAGAAGTTCTAGGCGATGACTTTCGCGGGCTGGCTCACGATCGTACTGTTCGCGGTGATCCTGACCGCGCTGGCGCTGCCGCTCGGCAGCTACATGGCGGCGGTGTACTCCGGCAGGCGCGTGGTTCTCTCACCGATATTCGCTGGCCCCGAGCGGTTGCTCTACAAACTCCTGCGCGTCGATCCCACGCACGGGCAGGACTGGAAGGCATACGCCAAGAGCCTGATCGTCTTCTCGCTCGTGGGCTGGCTGTTTTTGTATTTCGTGTTGCGCACCCAGAACGCTCCGTGGGTTCCCCATCTGCTGAACCCGCTCGGCTATCACTCGCCGCCGTGGAACGTGACGTTCAACGTCACCTCGTCGTTCATGACGAACACCAACTGGCAGTTCTACAGCGGCGAGACCACGATGAGCTATCTCAGCCAGATGATTGGGCTGACGGTGCAGAACTGGCTGTCGGCCGGCGTGGGGATCGTCGTGGCGGTTGCCCTGGTGCGCGGGATCATTGGGCGCAGTGGCAAGAGCCTTGGCAACTTCTGGCAGGACCTGGTGCGCACGATCCTGTACGTGCTCGCGCCATTGTCGGTGCTCGTCGCGATCGTGCTCGCCTCCCAGGGTGTGATCGCCAACTTCTCCAACTACCTGATCGTGCACACGATCACAGGCCTGCAACAGACGATCGCGATGGGGCCGGTCGCCTCTCAGCACTCGATCATGCTGCTCGGCACCAACGGCGGCGGCTTCTTCAACACGAACGCCGCCCACCCGTTTGAAAATCCGACTCAGTTCACCAATTTCTTCGAGATGCTCGCGGTGCTGATAATCCCGGCCGCACTCGTTTTCATGTACGGGCGCATGACCGGCAATCGTCGCCAGGGCTATGCGATCTACGGGGCGATGATGGTTATGTTCCTCGGGGCAGTGTGTGTCGCCTACATCGCCGAGGCCCACGGCTCGCCCGCCCAGCACGCGGCCGGGCTTCACACCGGCGTCATCTCCGGCTCCGGTGGCGGCAACATGGAAGGCAAGGAGCAGCGCTTCGGGATCGCCGGCTCGGCCCTGTTCGACGTTGTCACAACCGTCACCTCCTGCGGTGCGGTCAACAGCGCGCTCGAGTCGTTCACCGGAATCGGTGGCGCGGTGCCGTTCGCAAACCTGTCGGCCTCGGAGGTCATCTTCGGCGGTGTCGGCACGGGTCTGTATTCGATCCTGATGTACGTGCTGTTGGCTGTGTTCATCGGGGGTCTGATGGTGGGCCGCACCCCGGAGTGGCTTGGCAAGAAGCTCGAGGCAAAGGAGATAAAGCTCGCGGGTCTTGGCATCCTTATCACGCCGCTCGCTGCGCTGTTCTGCACCGCGCTTGCCACTGCCAGCAAAGCCGGGCGTGCGTCGATCTCCGAAGTCGCGCTCTCCAAGGCCGGCGGTAGCACGCCGCAAGGCTTCTCAGAGACGTTCTACGCCTACCTCTCTCAGGCCAACAACAACGGCTCGGCGTTTGCCGGCTACACCGGCTTCATTCAGCCAAATGCCGGCAGTCTCGGCTCTCACGGAATCACCTTCGCCGACATGCTCGGCGGCTTCGACATGCTCTTCGCGCGCTACGCCCCGATCCTGTTCGCACTGGCGATCGCCGGTGCGCTGGCGGGCAAGCGCGTCACGCCCGCCGGTCTCGGCACGATGCGCACCGACAACCCCACCTTCGTGGTGCTCTTGATCGGCGTGATCATCCTTGTGGGTGCACTCACGTTCTTCCCCGCCCTGCTACTTGGCCCGATCGTGCAGGGCCTCACCGGACACCTCTACTGAGATGAAGCGCGACATCGTCACCTCAATCATCGGCGTCATCGTCTTTGCGATCCTGCTCGGTCTCGTCTATCCGTTCGCGATCACCGGCATCAGCCAGGTCGCGTTCCCCGGCGACGCCAACGGGCAGCAGATTCACCTGAATGGCAAGCTCGTCGGCTCGAAGCTGATCGGCCAGAACTTCGGCACACCGGTGCTCGAAAAGAACGGCAAGCCCAAGGAAGTGAAAGGCGCCGTCGTCACAGAACCGGACCCGCGCTACTTCCAGTCGCGTCCCTCCGCCACCGAAGGCGGCGCCTATAACGCCTCCGCCAGCACCTTCTCTAACCACGGCCCCAACAGCGTGAAGACCAAGGAAGCAAACGAAGAAAACATCAAGGCCTATCTCGAACTCAACAAGAACCCAGCCACAAAAACGGAATACGACCCTGGCCTGACCGTCGCGAGGATCCCGGTCGATGCCGTCAACAGCTCGGCATCGGGACTCGACCCCGAAATCTCACAGGCCAACGCCTGGATCCAGGCCTACCGCATAGCGGCGGTGCGCCACCTCTCGCGCGCAACCGTCGACGCGCTGATCTCCAAGTACACATCAGGGCGTGGGCTCGGATTTTCAGGTGAACCGGGCGTGAACGTGCTCGAACTGAATCTCGCCCTCGACCGCTTGACAGGAGGAGGGGCCTGATGTCAGCGCAGATCCCAGCGTCCCACGAACGCCAGGCTGTATCCCTGTTCCAGCGCGACATCGTCAGGCGAGCGTTGCTTGACAGTGTCAAGAAGCTCGACCCGCGTGTGCAATTGCGCAACCCGGTGATGTTCGTGGTGGAGATCGGCTCGGTCATCACGACCGTCACGTGGCTGATCCAGGTGTTCGGCGGCAAACCGCTCGGCGGCGGCCACGAGCCCGCCTGGTACACGTTCACGATCGCCTTCTGGCTGTGGCTGACGGTGATCTTCGCGAACATGGCCGAGGCGTTCGCCGAGGGTCGCGGACGCGCCCAGGCCGACACGCTGCGCAACATGCGCAAGGAGACCGTCGCCACGATGCGCGACGGCTCGATGAAGGCCGCCTCAGCGCTCACTCGTGGCGATGTCGTGGTCGTCGCGGCGGGAGACCTGATCCCCGGCGACGGCAGCGTCATCGAGGGCATCGCCACCGTCGATGAGTCGGCGATCACCGGCGAGTCCGCGCCGGTGATTCGTGAGTCCGGTGGCGATCGCAGTGCCGTCACCGGCGGCACCCGCGTGACCTCCGATCGGATCGTCGTCGAAATAACCCAAGAGCCCGGCCAGTCCTTCCTGGATCGCATGATCGCGCTGGTCGAGGGAGCCGAGCGGCGCAAGACACCGAACGAGATCGCGCTCAACATCCTGCTCGCGGCGCTCACCCTGATCTTCATGATCGTCGTCGCCACGCTGCGTCCGTTCGGCCTGTTCGCAGGCACCTCGATCTCCGAGACCACTTTGATCGCGCTGCTGGTCGCTTTGATCCCCACCACGATTGGTGCGCTTCTGTCGGCGATCGGCATCGCCGGCATGGACCGCCTCGTGCGGCGCAACGTGCTCGCGCTCTCCGGCCGTGCCGTCGAAGCCTCCGGCGACGTCGACGTGCTGCTCCTGGACAAGACCGGCACGATCACGCTCGGCAACCGCCAGGC
>DATNKN010000068.1:0-2261 GCA_035603375.1 Solirubrobacteraceae bacterium | reverse complement strand
TGCCCCGCCGGCTCGCAGGTCGGCACCGCCACGATCGAAACGCCCGATCTACCGCCCGGGTCGCTCGCCGGCCCCGTGTACGTTGGCCAGCCTGAGAACGCCAGCCCCGAATCGGGCGGGGAGTACCGCATCTTCATCGACGCCGAGGCCCCCGCCTACGGCGTGTCGGTGCGCCTGGAAGGCAGGGTCGCCGCCAACGCCAGCACAGGCAGGCTCACGACGGCCGTGCTCGAAGTCCCGCAGGTGCCCTTCAGCGACTTCAGCCTCACGCTCGACACGCACACGCCGCTTGCCAACCCGCTCGTGTGCGGCGCCGCGACCACCAATGCAAGCCTAACCCCCTACAGTGCCGGCGCCAACGCCGAACCGTTCATGTCCTTCCCGGTCGACTTCGACGGCAAAGGCGGCGCGTGCTCCTCGCTGCCGTTCTCACTGGCCCAGAACGCGAGCACCAGGCCCACCACCGCTGGTGCCACCACGAGCTTCGCGCTCGGCCTCTCCCGCCCCGATGGCCAGCAGTATCTCTCCGCCATCAGCACCACCCTGCCTCCGGGATTGCTCGGCAAGATCCCCGCTGTCGCGCTCTGCCGTGAGCCACAGGCATCGCTCGGCACCTGCGTCGCCGCGAGTGAGATCGGCAGCGCGACCGTCACCGTTGGCTCTGGCCCGAGTCCCCTCACCCTGTCCGGCACGGTCTACCTCACGGGCCCCTACGCAGGCACCCCCTACGGCCTGTCGGTGGCCGTGCCGGCGGAAAAAATCGGCCCCTACAGCTACGGCACGATCGTCACCCGCGCAGGCATCACGATAAACCCCTACACCGCGCAAATAACGGTAACGAGTCAACTTCCGACGATCGTCGGCGGCGTGCCACTGCGCCTGAAAACACTCACAGTCAGTGTCACTCGCCCAGGCTTCATGATCAACCCAACGAACTGCGGGCTCCTCGACACGACCACAATGCTTACGTCGACCATGGGAACGACCCAAAATCTCCCAACGCAGTTCCAAGCGACAGGGTGTGACTCGCTCCCCTTCAAACCGCGGCTGACGGCTTCCTCGAAGGCCAAAACCTCACGTGCCGATGGCGCTGCGCTGAGCGTTAACGTGAGCTACCCGGGCGGCGTGGAGGCGAACATCAGATCGGTAAAGCTGACGCTTCCCAAGATCCTGCCGGTGCGCCAGAGCGCGCTCAACAATGCCTGCCGGGAAGCGCTCTTCAACGCGAGTCCCTCCGACTGTCTCCACAGCGCGCGTGTCGGCGAAGTGACGGTTGCCACACCTGTGCTGCCGGGAAAGCTCACCGGCTACGCACTGTTCGTCTCACACGGCGGTGCCGCATTCCCCAATCTCGATCTCGTACTGAGCGGCGATGGCGTCACCGTGATTCTGGTTGGCGACACCAACATCTCCTCAAAGGGTGTCACCACGTCCGACTTCGCCACGCTGCCCGACGTGCCGATCACGAGCTTCCAGACGAGGTTGCCGACTGGCCCAAATGCAGCACTCGCGGCTAAGGGCAATCTCTGCAAGGGCACACTCCAGATGCCAACCACGATCGTCGCCCAGAACGGCAAGGTCGTCAAACAGAAGACGAAGATCGCTGTTTCAGGCTGCCCGCGCAAGCACCGCCGGGCGCTCCACCGGCGTCATCGGCGTCGGGTGCTCCGCAAACCATCGCACTAGCTCGCTAGATTGGTTGCATGAGCAGCCCAACCAGCGACAGCGTGCTCGCCGGCGTACGCCGCCTGACGGCGCTGGTCGACACCGCGCAGGACAGCGACGCGGTGCTCGACACGCTCGCGCGCGAGCTGATCGCAACGATGGGCGCCGAGGAGGTCCACATCCACCACCTCGCCGGCAGCGGCGCCGAGTCGGTGATCGTGTATCTGCTGGAGGGCGACGGGCGGCTCAGCTATCTGGCCCCGCTCGAGGAGCGCCCGCCCGGCGTCAGCTGGGTGGCGAGCACCGCTCGCGGTTTCCTGGCGGTCGGGCCGCGCGAGCTGAGCGCAAGCGTGCCGCGGCTGTCGCTCACCGCGCCGCCCACGCTCGGGGCGCTTGGCTGTGCGCTGCTCGTGCCGCTCTCGCTTGCCGGCCAGGTCGAGGGGGTCGTGGTGCTCGTGCGGCGCGAGACCGAGCCCTACGGCGAGCGCGCGATCGAGGAGACGGGCACGCTCGTCGACCAGGCCGCAACGGTGCTCGCGCTCGTGCGTGCACGCGCTGAGGCCGGCACCGACTCGGTCGCGGGCTGCCTCAACCAT
>DATNKN010000066.1:0-3628 GCA_035603375.1 Solirubrobacteraceae bacterium | reverse complement strand
CGCTGGCCATCGTCTGTCTCAAGCTCAAGCTCACCGTCTTCCCGAAGACGTAGGTAGTCAAGGTGACGACACACCGCCTTAAGGTCCTGCCCGCCTCGACTCAACACTTTGACCATAACTTCCGGCGTACGGCGGACCGTCCGGGCAATCTGCTGAACCTCCGCCGGCGACAGCCGATCTCGATGCCCCGGTCCTCGTCGCGCATAGGATGCGATATCGAGGAGCATGCCGGGTTCATGACTATGCCGCATGGGTGCTTTCCGTGGGTGTGTTGTCGATCGGGCGCACTAGCGCATTCGGCATAGTTTGGTGTTCTCTCCGGTGGGTTTGTAACTCACTGGAGAGGGCGTATGACTACTTTGGATCTGATCGAGGGGGCCGACGACGTCTTCCGACGCATGGGTCTCGATGCTGGAAGCAACCATCAGCGGCTTCTGAACGAGTTTCGCCAGTATCTGCTCACCGAACGTGGACTGGCAGAGCGAACGATCGAGCACTACACGGAGGCCGCGCAGGCCTTCCTGGTTTCGCGGGCGGCAGAGGATGCGCGCGTGGTGAGGCAGTGGAGCGCCGCAGACGTACTCACGTTCGTGCAGCGACGCTCCGTCAACCACCCGCCGGTGCACATGCGGCAGCTCTGCACAGGGTTGCGGGCGTTCCTGCGCTACCTGTGCTTCCGCGGTCGCACCGAGAGCGATCTCAGCAAATGCGTGCCGCGGATCGCGCACTGGCGGCTCGCGACGCTGCCGAAGTCCCTCTCGACAGGGCAAGTCGATCGTATGCTCCTTGCCTGTCGGCGCGACACGGCTGGCGGTCGACGGGATTACGTCGTGCTGCTGTTGCTCTCGCGCTTGGGACTGCGCGCACAGGAGATCCGCCGGCTGACTTTGGACGACATTCATTGGCAGCGCGGCGAGTTGACCGTTCGCGGCAAGTGCCGTGGCCCGGAACCGATGCCACTGCCCCAGGATGTCGGCGAAGCACTCGCGGCCTACTTGACCCATGGTCGGCCGGCCTCCAGCTGTCGCAGTGTCTTCCTACGTCTCACGCCTCCGCATGCCCCACACGGGAACGGTAGTGCGCTCGGGAGCATCGTCAGGCGTGCCATGCGCAGGGCCGCGGTCGATGCCCCGAGCAAGGGCACGCACATCTTTCGGCACACACTCGCGACCGAGATGCTCCGTGGCGGCGCTTCACTACGAGAGATCGGACACCTGTTGCGCCATCGGGATGAGGACACGACGCGCCTGTACGCCAAGGTCGATCTGGTGCGTCTCAGGACGCTCGCACTTGCCTGGCCGGGAGGTGTGCTGTGAGCGCTCTGCGAGAGCGATTCCGCGACTACCTCGCGCTGCGCCGTGGGCTCGGCTTTCGCTTGGTGGAGGCCGAGTGCTATCTGCGCAACTTCTGCTCCTTCATGGAGCAGGAGGGCGCCACCGTGCTGACATCGAACCTTGCGCTGCGGTGGGCAATGACGCCCGCGAGTGCACGCCCGACCACCTGGGCGGCAAGGCTCACCGTCATTCGGCAGTTCGCGCGCTATCTGAAGGGCTTCGAGCCCGCCACCGAGATCCCCGGTACACGACTGCTGCCGTTTCGACCGAAGCGATGCCAGCCGTATCTCTACTCCCAGGAGGAGATCGAAGGCTTGATGGCCGCTGCTCGGTCCATGCCATCGAGGCAGGCGTTGAAGCCGTACACGGTTGCCACGCTCATAGGCCTCCTCGCCGTCACCGGGATGCGGGTCAACGAGGCGCTCAGCGTGCACCGCGTGGACGTCGACCTCGAGAGCGGCGTCATCACGATCCGCGGCAGCAAGTTTTGCAAGTCGCGTCTCGTGCCGCTGCATTCCTCGACCGTGCGGGCCTTGAGGGAGTACGCCGCGCGCCGAGATCTGTGCCTCGCGAAGCGGTGGTCCCGCGGGCCTTACTTCCTGCTGACCGGCCGTGGCGCCAAGTTTGCTGTCTCCCAGGTTCATCTGGCCTTCGACGCGATTTCGCGTACGGTGGGACTGCGCACACCACAGATGCGCCGGGGACCGCGCCTGCACGACTTCAGGCACGGCTTTGCAACCGAGACGCTGCTGCGCTGGTCGCGTGCCGGCGCCGAGATCGAGCGCGAGATGCCGACTCTTTCGACGTATCTCGGCCACTCGAACATTGCCGATACGTATTGGTATCTCTCCGCCCACCCGGAGTTGCTGAAGCATGCGGCACTGCGCCTCGAGCGCCGCTGGGGAGGGTCGGTATGAGCGCCGCGACCCTGCCGGCGCTGCTGCAGAGCTTCTTCACCGAGCGCCTCCTCACACAGCGCCAGGTAAGCGCTCATACGATCGCCTCCTACCGCGACACGTTCCGTCTGCTGTTGCGCTTTGCACAGCGCGAACGCCACAAGCGCCCGTCGGAGCTCAACCTGTGGGACCTGGATGCGGATCTGATCGGGAGCTTCCTCACCAGCCTCGAACAGCAGCGACGCTGTGGTGTTCGCACCCGCAACGCGCGCCTCACCGCGATCCGCTCGTTCTTTTCCTACGCTTCGTTCCAGGAGCCGGGACTCTCGGCGCACATCCAGCGAGTGCTCGCCATCCCGTACAAGCGTCAGGCCCGACCGATAGTGGCCTTTCTCTCGCACAAGGAGATCGAGGCCGTGCTCGCCGCTCCCGATGGCAACACTTGGCTTGGCAGGCGCGATCGGGCGCTGCTGACGCTGGCGTTCCAGACCGGGCTTCGGCTCTCTGAGCTCACGAGCCTGGAGCGATCCGCCATCGCCTTCGGTCCGGGTGCACACGTTCGCTGCCGCGGGAAGGGCCGCAAGGACCGCTCGACACCGCTCACCACGGGAACCGTGGCTGTCCTCAGGTCCTGGCTCAAGGAGCCGGGACCTGCTACCGAAGTGCTCTTCCCGAACGCTCGCGGCGGGCGCTTGAGCGCCGACAGCGTGCAGTACCTGGTGCGCAAGTACACGCAGGCCGCTGCCGTGCGCTGTCCAACTCTCGGAGGCAAACGCGTCTCGCCTCACGTCCTGCGCCACAGCGCCGCCATGGAGTTGCTCGCCGCCGGCGTGGACTCCTCCGTCATCGCGCTTTGGCTCGGGCACGAGTCGGTCAACACGACCCAGATCTACCTGCATGCTCACTTGGCCTTGAAGGAAGCAGCCCTTGCTCGGACCACACCCCCGAACGTCCGACCGGGCCGTTTCCGCCCGGATGACCGGCTCTTGGCCTTCTTGAGCTCTCTGTAGGAGGCGCGGACTATGCCGAGTGGCGCTGACCCATCGAGTACGGAATACGCAAGAAATCAGCCTAAGGAGCGACAGCCATGAAAACCACTCGGCATAGTTCAGAGCCCGGCATGCTCCTCGATATCGCATCCTACGCGCGGCGAGGACCGGGCCATCGCGATCGGCTGTCACCGGCAGAGGTTCAGCAGATCGCCCTGACGGTCCGACGTACGCCGGAAGTCATGGTCAAAGTGCTGAGTCGAGGCGGGCAGGACCTTGGCGCGGTACGTCGTCACATTGACTACCTGCGTCTTCGGGAAGACGGGGAGCTTGAGCTCGAGACTGACGATGGCCAGCGGCTTTCGGGGGACGGTGTGTCGAAGGATCTGCTCAAGGACTGGGATCTGGA
>DATNKN010000060.1:0-2122 GCA_035603375.1 Solirubrobacteraceae bacterium | reverse complement strand
TTCAGGCTGGCCGCGATGCGCCTGTCAAATGCCTCGCAGAGGGCCGTGCGCACAGCGCCCGCGGATGCTTCGCCGACCGGCCAGAGCAGGGCGTGGCCCAACAGGAAGTCCTCGCCGATAACGAATGCGAGCCGTTCGTTGAGCGTTGCGAGCAGTCGCAGCGCGAGTTCCTTGACCTCCGTGTCGGTCCAGTTGTCGGGGCTCTCATCGCTGGGCTTGTACTCGCCATGCCGCACCGTCGGGGCCAGGCCAAGGTGATCCGCGAGCACGTCGAGATCGGGAGCGACCGCGAGAATCGCAAAGCGACGACGCAGGGCAGCGTCGAGAGGTGCCACCGATCGATCCGAGCTGTTCAGGGCCGCGACGATTCGCACACCGGCTGGGAGCCGCAGCTCCTCCGTCACACGCTCCTCGCCGTCCGCCGTTGCGAACTCCGGCGCAACCAGCATGTCTGTACCCACATGAGGACGCTCGATGTGCGCTCCCGGTCGAGTCGGTGGGTCGCTGCGCTTTGAGGCGTCGAGCAGTGCGAGCGTGTCGCCGAAGATCGCGGCGGTTGGGCCGCGGTTGAACTCGTCGACGATCAGCAGCGATTGCCGATTCGGCGAGGACGTCCAGTGCGCAAGCGAAACGAGCGGTCCGGGCTTTGCGACGAGCTTGAAGCCGCCATGCTCGAGGCTTTCGGGGAACAGGCCGGCGACGAAATTCTCGTATGCGTAGGAGGGGTGGAAGACGAGCGACACGACCTTTGCCGCTTGCGTGCCGAACGCGTCGTACCAGTTGTCGGGATCGAACAGCAACTGGCTCGCCTCGTGCTCGGCTAGCTCGCGTAGGTCCTCGAGCGCGACCGTCTTACCGGTGCCCGGCGGCCCGATCAGCAGCACGTTGGGGTCGCTCTCGAGCGCGGCTTGGATACGGTCCACAATCGCCTGTGCCCGGGGTGCGGGCGGCCGATGCGATGGGAGAAAGACGCCGCTCTGGGTCCTCGCGTTCAGTGCGCGAATCGCGTCCAGGATCTGTGGCGGCAGACGGTCGAGCGCGTAATGTTCGCGCCCCGCCGGCGGATGCTCCAAATAAGTCCTGGCGTGTAGCCGGCCCGGTTCGTCGGCGGTCTTGACCGCGAGCAGCCAGGGTTCGAGATGTTCTCCCCTCAGCCTGCTGAGCTCGGCGTCGGCGCCGGCCTCGGTGGTCTTCCTCGGATCTCCTGGGATCGCGATCTCCGGATCTTCGGGATCTCCGAGTTTCCATGGCTTTGGCGCGTGTCCGCTTCGCTTCCAAGCCAGCTGCGCCCGATTATCGGACGCGTCTCGCAGCTCCCCGATCTCGCTGCCACTCGGCCAGACGAGCTCGAAGTCGACCTTGCTGCCTCCACTACGTCCCAGCGCCTGGTCGAGGGCCGGTGCGGCGCTCCCCGAAACCTGGATGTAATTCTTGGTGTATCTGCTGCCACCCAGGCGCCCATAGCACGCCTGGGATACCTGCTGGTTGTAGCGAAAGAAGAAGACCGCCTCGACCGGCTGTGGAGCCACTATGCGCCTCCGACGATGATGACCTCAGGGCTGTGGGCGGGCTCGATGTCGCGTCGGTTCTGCGCGGCCACCGAGCGGCGCGTTGTGAGGCCCACGATTTCGGCGTGCGAGAACAGCTCGCGCACGAGCGGTGTGTCGCGGTTGGAGAGAACCCAGTAAACGCCGCGGTCGGTGAGCTGTTCGCAGAGGGCCGCGAGCTCGATGAGGTCGGCTCGGCGAAAGCGCTTCTCTGTGTAGCCGTGAAACTTGCTGGTGTCGCTGATCGGTAGGTATGGCGGATCGAGATAGACGAAGTCGCCAGAACTGGGCGCCGCGAGGACATCGCGAAAATCGGCTTCGCGAATGGCAACGTCGGCGAGCATCGAGCTGATGTCGAGTAGCTCGTTGGCATCGATACCACGAAACGGCCTGGCTCCCCAGGGCACGTTGAAGCGACCCCAGCGATTCACGCGCCACAGGCCGTTCCACGCCGTTTGGTTGAGGTACAGGAAACGGGCAGCACGCAGAACGGGATTGTTTGGCTGCTGCTCGCCGCGCACCGTGTAGTACTCGGCCTCGGTGTCCTTGCCTTCGTACGCTGTCAGCGCGTCGAG
>DATNKN010000048.1:0-6379 GCA_035603375.1 Solirubrobacteraceae bacterium | reverse complement strand
GTTTGCCAGCGGCAACAGCCGCGTGGCGTGACCCGGACGCTGCCGGGTGTCTGGATCGTCGCGCGCTTGCAGCGTGCGTCCGTCCGCGAGCCTCAAGCCGACGACGGTGGACGGCGTCGAGCTATCCAAGCCGAGCACGATCATGGCGCCAACCCATTCGCCACACCCGCGCGATCGGAGAGACGCGACTCGGCCGCCAGCCACGCCTCGCCGCTGGGCACCTCGCGCTCGCACACCTCTATCCGTCGCCGATCGGCGCCCTCGTGCGTGAGGGTCACCAGCACGCGCGCGCCCCGCAACTCGGGACTCGTCTCCTCGGGCCACTCCACGAACGCGATACGTCCCGGGCCCAGGTAATCGTCAAGCAGGTCCGGCTCCTCGTCTCCCAAACCCGCGATGCGGTACAGATCCAGGTGCGACACCACGATGTCCGAGCCCCGATAGCGATGCCCGATCGAGAACGTGGGGCTCGTCACCGCGTCGAGCACCCCAAGCGCTCTGGCGGCGCCGCGCACGAGCGTCGTCTTACCGGCGCCCAGCTCGCCGCGCACGAGCACGATGTCGCCCGACTCCAGCGCGGCGGCCAATTCGGCGCCCAGCGCCTCGGTTTGGGCCGAATCCGAGGTCTCGACGATACGTGTCGCCACGAGAGAAGACTAGTCCAAACTGGCGAAATATCCCGCAACCCAACCCGAAAATGCGGCCGGCCCGCGGGAAAGGAAGCGCGGGCCGGCCGTGGTGCTTGGGAGGATGGAGATGAATCTGGTATCGGCCAGCCACCCCGCCTGCTTTAGCGGCCGGGCCAAAGCCTCAGAACAGACCGAGCTGATCGACCGCGCCGTCCGCCTCGGGCGATCCGGGAGACTCGGTGCTTGCTCCCGCGGATGCGTCGCTCAGCTCGGGGAGCTCCTCTGGCATGTCGGCGGATGGCTGCGAAGGCTCAGGCAGCGCAAGTAGCTCGGGCAGGCTCGCGAAGTCCTCACGCAGCGTCTCGAGCATCCGCGGCGTGTATAGCGCCGCAGCCGGGTGGAAGATCGGATAGAGCCTCACCGTGCGTCGACCGAGTGTCAGCTCCTGCGGTTTGCCATGCAAGCGCGTGATGCCGGTCGGGTCCTCGCGCAGCAGCTTCGTCGAGAAGTTGCCAAGCGAGCAGATCACGCGCGGCTGGATCAGCTCCACCTGGCGATACAGGTACTCGCGGCAGTTCTCGATCTCAACCGGAAGCGGATCGCGATTGCCGGGGGGACGGCACTTGAGCACGTTCGCGATGAACACGTCGCTGCGGGCAATCCCGATCTCGCCCAGCAGCGTCTCCAGCAGCTTGCCGGCACGACCGACGAACGGCAGTCCACGCTCGTCCTCGCTGGCGCCCGGGGCCTCGCCGACGAACATAAGGTTGGCGTCGGCGTTGCCGGCGCCAAACACCACATTCTTGCGCGTACTCGCAAGCTCCTGACAGCGCACGCAGCGTTGGGCCTGCTCGAACACCTGCTTGAGCGCCTCACGGCGCTGCTCGGGCGACTGACTGGTCTGTGCGGGGGACACGAGACGGAATGGTAAAGGCGAGGACGTATCGAGGTCCGGTTGAACGTCCAGTCCGACTCTTGCCGAGGAACTGGAATCCCCCCTCAGGAGCTGTATGCTTAAGCGAGTCGCGACCGGTATCTCCGTGAGGAGAACTGGACCGAGCCAGATGAACGTATCGATCTCCACATCGATTTGGTGCCTGCCGGGATTGTCCCGCAGGCCGTGCCATGGGAGCTTGCGCCCATGAGAACGCTTGGCATGGAAACTGAGCCCACTGGTGTCGCGGAGCCGACCGGCACCTCTGAGCCCATGAGGACCGTGCGCTCGGTGGGCGAGCTGCGCCAAGCGCTCGTGCCGGCTCGCCGAGCCGGCCGCACTGTCGGCCTCGTGCCGACGATGGGGGCACTGCACGCCGGTCACCTGTCGCTGATCGCCAGAGCGCGAGAGCAGTGCGACATCGTGGTCGTCTCACTATTCGTCAACCCAGCACAGTTCGACGAGCGCAGCGACCTGGAGCGCTACCCGCGCGACGAGCGGCGTGACCACGGGTTGGCCGCCCGCGCGGGGGCCGACGTGCTGTTTGCCCCCGCCGCCGAGGAGGTCTACCCGGCGGGCTTCGCGACCACGGTCGAGGTGCTCGGACTGACCGACCGTCTGGAGGGAGCCGTGCGGGGCGCCGCCCACTTCCGCGGCGTCACCACCGTCGTGTGCAAGCTGCTGAACATGGTGGCGCCCGACACTGCCTATTTCGGCCAGAAGGACGCTCAGCAGGCAATCGTCATCCGCCGCCTCGTCGCCGACCTGAATATGCCGGTGCGGATCGAAGCCTGCCCGACCGTACGCGAGCCCGACGGCCTTGCGATGTCCAGCCGCAACGCCCACCTGAGCGGCGAGGAGCGACAGCGCGCACTTGCACTCCATCGTGCGCTCCAGGCCGCGGCGGCGTCCGTTGCAGGTGGCGAGCGCACCACCGATGCGCTGACGGCGACGGCGCGCGAGGCGATGGGCCGATTCGGCGTGAAGCCGGAGTACCTGGCGCTCGTGAGCCCAGACACACTCGAGCCCGTCGAGCGCTTGGAGCAGCCGGCACTGCTCGCCGTAGCCGCCCGTATCGGCGCTACGCGACTGATCGACAACACAATCTTGTATCCCGTCGTGCCCTCTAACTCTCAGCAAGCGACCCCCAGGGAGACCACAGCCATATGCAGCGCGTGATGCTCAAGTCAAAGATTCACCGGGCCACCGTGACCGACTGCGACCTGCACTACGTCGGCTCGATCACGATCGACCCCGACCTGCTCGAGGCGGCCGACATCCTCGAGCACGAGCAGGTGCACGTTGTCGACGTCGACAACGGCGCCCGCTTCGAGACGTACACGATCGCCGGGCAGCGCGGCTCGGGCGACATCAAGGTAAACGGCGCCGCCGCCCGACTCGTGCACCGCGGCGACACGATCATCGTCATCTCCTACGGCCAGTACGACCGTGCGGAGATGGAGCACTACGAGCCTCGCGTCGTGCACGTGCAGGCGCAAACGAATCGCATCATCACCGTCGACGACGCGGTGGCGACCCTACTGAGTTCCCCGCCGACCTCCTTCGAGGCGGGCACCAGGGGCTGAGCAAGGCGTCAACCAGCGCCAGAGAGGACTCACCATGTCAAGCCACCCCAGCTCCACATCCAGCCAACCGCCGACGATCGGGAGCGTAGCGGGCTCGGTGCCCTCCGATCCCGGCCGACTTCCGATGACCCTGCCACTCCTCGCCGAGAAGAAGCGCCTCGGCGAGCCCGTGGTGATGGTCACCGCGTATGACTATCCCAGCGCGCGCGCAGCGGAGGCCGGCGGCGTGGATCTCGTGCTCGTCGGCGACTCCGCGGCGACCACAGTCCTCGGCTACAACGCCACCACGCCCGTCGATCTCGACGACATGCTGGTGTTGGCGAGGGCTGTGCGACGCGGGTTGAACATGCCTTTGATGATCGGCGATTTGCCGTTCGGCTCGTATGAGATCAGCGACGAGCAGGCAGTCGCCTCGGCCATCCGCATGGTCAAGGAGGCCGGTTGCGACGCGGTCAAGCTCGAGGGCGGCGGCCCGGCCTCGGCCAGCCGAGCGCGCGCGATCATCGGCGCGGGCATTCCGGTGATGGGACATGTCGGGCTCACACCGCAAAGCTCGACCGCGCTCGGCGGCTGGAAGGCCCAGGGCCGCACCGCTACAGCCGCCGCTCGGATCGCCTCCGAGGCGTTGGCGCTCCAAGGCAGCGGCTGCTTCGCGATCGTGTTCGAGGCGATCCCGAGCGCCGTCACCAAGGAGCTGATGCCCCACATCGAGGTGCCTGTGATCGGCATCGGCGCCGGCCCCGACACCGACGGGCAGGTGCTCGTGTTCCACGATCTGCTTGGCATCCGCGATGGCCTCGGCCCGCGCTTCGTCAAGCGCTACGCCAACATCCAACGGGAAATGGACGCCGGTGTCGCCGCCTACGCAGAGGATGTGCGCAGCGGCCGCTACCCCGGACCCGAGCACGGCTATTCGATCGACGCAGGCGAGCTGGCGGAGCTTCACACGCTGCTCGCCTGAGTCGCCAGACGAGCAGCTCGTCGCCGAAGCCAACGTGCGGCGAGCCACCGGTCGCCGAAGTGCGCTTCCGGCGGACTCGCCGTCAGCCGCGAGCCTGGTGCTCGCCGTACTCGATCTTACGCAGCACCCGCGCGGGGGCTCCGGCCGCGACCGTGAATGGCTCGATGTCTTTGGTGACGACGCTGTTGGCGCCAATCACACAGCGCTCGCCGATGCTCACGCCGCTCGTGACGACGACGTTGGCGCCCAGCCAGCAGTTATCGCCGATCCGCGTGGGGCCCCTGCTCTCGAAACCCTGCCAGGTGATTGGCTTCTCGGAATCGTCGTAGCGGTGGCTTGAGTCACTGACGAAGCAGCCGTTGGCAAGCATGCAGTGATCGCCGATCTCCACGAGCTGCTCGGCGGCGACCATCACGCCCATATTCAGAAACGTGCCGCTACCGATGCGCACGCGCGCACTGCCGGGCATCGTCATCCACACGCCCGGCTCCAGCAGCGTGTGCGCGCCGACCTCGAGACGGCCTTCGCGCAGCGCTTCGAGCACGTTGCCGTGCACAGGCCAGCGCACGAACGCTTCGCGGCGCATGAACTCGCGGTGGATCGCCAGGCGATTCCACGGCAGCGAGTTGCGCTCGTACCAGCGCCATCTGACTGCCCACAGCTGCGCCTTGCGGCCCAAATCGCTCACGCGCGCGCCGCCGACTTCGCCTTCCGCTTCGCGGCGGATGCTCCGTTGGAGGACGCGCCGTTCGCGCTCGCCTTCTTGGCGTTGCCCACACGCGAGCGGGAGTTGACCTTGCGCTTCGGCGCGAGCAACTCGCGCAGGAACTCGCCGGTGTGCGACCCACGCTCGGCCGCTACCTCCTCGGGGGTGCCGGCGGCTATCACCATGCCGCCCTCCTCTCCCCCCTCCGGGCCCATATCAATCAGGCGATCGGCGCACTTGATGATGTCAAGGTTGTGCTCGATCACGACGACGCTGTTGCCGGCGTCCACGAGGCGCTGGAGCACCTCCAGCAGGCGTTGCACGTCGGCGAAGTGCAAGCCGGTGGTGGGCTCGTCGAGGATGTACAGCGTGCGGCCCGTGGCGACCTTCGAAAGCTCGGTGGCGAGCTTCACGCGCTGGGCCTCCCCACCGGACAGCGTCGTAGCGGGCTGCCCGAGGCGGATGTAGCCGAGGCCCACCGCGTCGAGCGTCTCCAGGCGCCGGCGGATCTTGGGGATGTGCTCGAAGAAGTGCAGCGCCTCCTCGACCGGCATCGCGAGCACCTCGGCGATGCTCTTGCCCTTGAACTTGACCTCCAAGGTCTCGCGGTTGTAGCGACGCCCGTCGCACTGCTCGCACGGCACGTACACGTCGGGCAGGAAGTGCATCTCGATCTTGATCTGACCGTCGCCACGGCACACCTCGCAGCGCCCGCCCTTCACGTTGAAGGAGAAGCGCCCCGGCTTGTACCCGCGCGCACGAGCCTCCTGGGTCTTTGAGAACAGGTCGCGGATCACGTCGAACAGGCCCGTGTAGGTGGCTGGGTTCGAGCGCGGTGTCCTGCCGATCGGCGACTGGTCGACCGCGATGATCTTGTCGAGCTGATCGAGGCCGTTGATCGCGCGGTGCGCTCCCGGCCGCTGGCGGGCGCGATGCAAGCGATTGGCCACCGCCTTGTAGAGCACTTCGTTGACGAGCGTCGACTTGCCCGATCCCGACACGCCCGTCACGCATGTGAGCGTGCCGAGCGGCACGTGCACGTCGACATCGCGCAGGTTGTGCTGACTTGCCCCGAGGATCTCCACGTAGCCGATCGGCGTGCGTCGTTTCTCCGGCAGCTCGATCGTCCTCGTTCCCGCGAGGAACTGCCCGGTCAGCGACTGCTTGACCTTCTGGACCTGGGTCGCAGTGCCCTGCGCCACGATCCAGCCACCGTGTTCACCCGCACCGGGCCCCAGGTCGACCAGATGATCGGCGTAGCGCATCGTCTGCTCGTCGTGCTCCACCACGATCACCGTGTTGCCGAGGTCGCGCAGGCGCTCGAGGGTCGCGATCAGCTTCGCGTTGTCGCGCTGGTGCAGGCCGATCGAGGGCTCGTCGAGGATGTACAGCACCCCCACGAGCGAGGAGCCGATCTGGGTCGCCAGGCGAATCCGCTGTGCCTCACCGCCTGACAACGTGGAGGCCGCGCGGTCCATCGACAGGTAGCCGATGCCCACGTTCTCCAGGAACTGAAGGCGCTCTGAGATCTCGCGTAGGATCAGGCGCGCGACGTGACGGTCG
>DATNKN010000039.1:0-12767 GCA_035603375.1 Solirubrobacteraceae bacterium | reverse complement strand
GGCCTGCCGGCACATGTGCCGGCAGGGCCCTTGGTACATGTGCCAAGGGCTTCCCTAAAGTGGACGCCTGGAGTCGCTCCCGTCCACGCCAGAAGGAGAAGCCTCGTGAAGATGCGTGCCGCTGTGCTCGAGCAATTTGGCCAGCCTCTCGTGGTTCAGGAGGTCAATCTTGCCGATCCCCGTCGCGGAGAGGTCCTCGTGCGCCTGGTGGCTTGCGGTGTTTGTCATACCGACATGTACACCGCCTCCGGGGTCGATCCGTCCGGGTATGCGCCGACGGTGCTCGGTCATGAGGGAGCCGGCGTCGTCGAAGCGGTCGGCGAGAGTGTGAGCTCGGTGAAGCCCGGAGACCACGTGGTCACCCTCTTCTCCCCGCAATGCCGCGAGTGCGAGCATTGCCTCAGCCCCAAGACCAACCTCTGCCTGGCGATCCGCGAGCAGCAGAACAAGGGCTACCTGCCCGACGGCACGGTGCGTCTCTCGCGCACGGGCGAGCCGATCCGCCATTTCATGGGTACCTCTACCTTTGCCGAATACGCGGTCCTGCCAGAGATCGCGCTCGCGTGCGTTAACCGGGAGGCGCCACTCGATCGAGCGTGCCTGTTTGCCTGCGGCTTGACGACGGGTCTCGGCGCCGCGATGTACACGGCCGCCGTGGAGCCAGGATCGATATGTGTCGTCTTCGGCGCCGGCATGGTCGGCCTGGGCGCCGTTGCCGGATGCAGGCTCCAGGGTGCGGAGAGGATCGTGTGCGTGGACCTCTCGCCCGAGCGCCTCGAGCTGGCGCGAGGGCAGGGGGCGACCGATTGCTGGCAGGCCGACGAGCACACGGTGGAACGGGTCTTGGGGATGACGGGAGGCTTCGGCGCCGACTACACCTTCGAGGCGACCGGACTGGTCTCGGTGATGGGCCAAGCCGTCGAAGCAGCTCGAATGGGCTGGGGCTTGTGCACGGTGGCTGGGGTCGCCGGGAAGGGCGAGACGCTCGACATCGTGCCTCGGATGTTGATCACCGGGCGACGAGTGTGCGGATCGTCGTTCGGTGGGGTCAAGGGCCGCGACCAGGTACCGCAACTGGTGGATCGCTACCTGCAAGGCGACATCGACGTCGACCCCTTCATCTCCCATCGCATGAGCCTTGGCGAAGTCAACCGTGCGTTTGAGTTGATGGAGCGCCAGGACGGCATTCGCTCGGTGCTGGAGTTCGATCGCTGAGCATCCGCATCGTCAGCTCGCCCCGACGGCGACTGCCAAAAGGTCGAGTTCGAGCAACACACGATTCTGCCGGAGTGATCCGGCGGCGGTCTTGATGCGAATGGCAACGTGAAGACGCGATTGCGGTTCGGTGTCGCCGTTTCTGGGTGCTGTCCGTGCTGTCGCGGCCACACGGGGCACGTCAAATCAAGGAAAGGGAGACATCGATGCACGATAACCACGACGACACAGAGGCCAGTACAGAGCTTGGAGTGGTCGAGGACTCATGGACAGCGCCCTCCACACGCAAGGGCTTCCTCAAGGGCGCAGCCGTCGCGAGCGCCGGTGCAACAGGCTTGGGTGTGCTCGCGCCTGCCGCTGCGCTTGCCAAAGGGAGGCATGGCAAATATGACAGGCACGACAGGCGTCACAGGCATGAAAAGCCTGAAACGCCTGAAGGGGGCGAAGCGCCGAGCGGGCCCACACCCAGCGATCTGGAAATAGTGGGAGCTGCCCAGATCGCCGAGGCGCTGGCGGTCACGACCTACACGAACATCATCAACACATCGCCGTTCTTCCCGAACATTCCCAAGGACGACCAGGGCTACCTGAAGGCCGCCGTGCAGGAGGAGATGTCCCACTATCTGCTCGAGGAAAGCGTGACCGGCAAGCCAAGTCCCTTCACAACGTTCTACTACCCGCCCAACATGTTCGCCGACACGCAAACGACGCTCAACATCCTCGTGACGCTCGAGGATGCGTTCATCGCCGCTTATCTGGTTGGTGTGCGCGAGTTCAGCACTCCCGATCTAAGAGTCCTGGCGGCCCGAATCATGGGCATCGAGTCCGATCACCGCACCCTCGCACGTGTCATAGGAGGCGACGTGCCAGCCACAAACGGCGGTCCCATCGAAGAGATCACGGGATTCCAGAAAGTAGCCGAACCAATCGAACCGCCCAACAACAACGGCTACGAGCGCACGCTACTGCTCAGCGACATTGGCCAAGCAGTCGAAGCACTGCTGCCCTTCGCGGAAAAGAAAGCAGCCGAAAAAGCCGGTTTCGACACCACCAAGCCCTACAAGTTCGAACCGTTTACGCCCACTCTGCCAAGCGCCCTCGGCGAATTCCACTCGTTCGCGGGCTGATCGACCAACAGAGGAGAATCGGCCGTGCGTCGGCGATCCGCCCCATGGATCGCCGACGCAACGACCGACTGTCGATAAGACTCAGGCCAGCGCGCCTGCCGGCAGCACGAAGCGAAGCGGTGTCCTGGATTCCGCTCCGCCGCTGTCACCCAGCCGCGAGCCGTGCAGGCCATTCCTGGGAGATGTCGCGACCGCCGCCTCGGGTATCCCGGCATGGGCGGTGATCCACTCAATGACCGCTGCTGAGTCAGCGCCCTCGGCGAGGATCGCCGCACGCTCGATCACCTCGCCGCCGGAGAGGTGGGGACGCGCCAAACGCGTCACCAGGGCACGAATCGCATCGTCGTCCACCACATCCACACTAGTCCCTCTGCACACGCAGTGCGACGTGCCCGATGCCGCACGGGACCTCAACGTCCGCATCGGTGCGTCCGGGATGAAGGTCAAGCAGCGTGCTCAACAGCAGCAATGGGGTTCCCGCGGCCCATGCTTGGGGACGCGAGGCCGTCGGGAACGCCACGGGGACCGACGTTACCGACGCGGGGTAGCCTGCGAAAACCTCGGGCAGGCGATGCTCGAAGTACGGTGCGGCGCGCAGCATCGCGACGGCGATCGTGCTTGCCGCCTCGTTGTGGCCATAGCGCGCCAGGCCAGCAGCGATCAATGAGTTCTCGTGAGGCCAGACGGTGCCTGTGTGGTAACCGAGCGGGTTGTAGCCCGCCTCGCGGCTGCCGAGGGTCCGCACTCCCCAGCCGGAGTAGAGCTGCTCATCGAGCAGCCGCTCAGCGGTCGTGGCCGCCTCGCTGTCGTCCAGCATTCCCGACCACAGCAGATGGCCGATGTTGGAGGTCAGACTGTCCACCTGGCGCTTCTCGCCGTCCAGTGCCAGGGCATAGCAGCCACGTCCCGGCATCCAGAAGTCGCGGCGGAAGCACTCGCGCAGGTCGGCGGCTTGGCGCTCCAGGCGCCCTGCGAGCGCCTCGTCGCCCCACACCTCACGGGCCAGGCGGGCCGAGCGGCGCCGCGCGTCGTACACGTAGCCCTGGATCTCACAGGTCGCGATCGGCCCCTGGGCCAGCGTGCCGTCGGCGAACTGGATCGCGTCCCAGCTGTCCTTCCAGCACTGGTTGACCAGTCCGGTGGCCGGGTTGCGGCGAGCGTACTCGACGTACCCATCGCCATCGGCGTCCCCGCTGGCCTCGATCCAGGCCAGCGCCGCACGAGCATGGGGCTCGAGCGTGCGGACAAGCTCATCGTCGCCCGACCAACGGTGGTACTCGTCAAGGAGAATCAGGAACAGCGGCGTTGCGTCGGCGCTCCCGTAGTACGGGGAGTGCGGGCGCTCCCCGCGCGCGGTGAGCTCGCCAAAGCGCAGCTCGTGCAGGATCTTGCCAGGCTCCTGTTCGTGGAAGTCGTCGCGCCCCTGCGCCTGGCGGGCCGCAAGCACGTGCAGGGTGGTGGCGGCCAGCTCGGGCAGGTATGGCAGCGCCTGGAAGCTCGTGATCAGGCTGTCACGGCCGAAGAGCGCCATGAACCACGGCAGCCCGGCCGCCGGAAGGGTGGCACCCTCCAAGAGATCGGGATGCAGTCGCAGCGCGCCGAGATCGCTGAGGCTGGCGCGGTAGGTGTGTGCCAGTGAGGTGTCCTGTGTCTGCAACACCGGCGCCCGGGCCAGCCACTCCTCGAGCTCAGCCGACTTGGAGGCGCTCAACTGCGCCAGGGCGCCCCGCGGCTCGCGCTGCGCGAACGCGATCCCCGGCTGTGCGGCGTGGGGAGTAATGGTGAAGGTGGTCGACCACCGCTCGCCAGGCGCGAGCAACAACGAGTAAGCGAAGCCCTCGCGAGTCACCACTGCGGGGCTACTGGCAGAGATCGTGATCGAGCGCCGGAAGCCGGCACACTCATAGGCAAGTGTGAGAGCGCGATCGTCGTGGTGACAGCTCACCTCGCGCTTTGAAACCGTGCCGTCCTTGACCTCGAACAGATCGGCGAAATCGGTGTCAACCTCCAGCACCACCCGCATCTCACTGCTCTCATGACGGTGATTGGTCACCGAGATCTCCTCCATCCACACGTGGTCGATGAGACGCCGGCGCATGATCGAGCACGGCGCCTCCTCATCCGGCCCCAGGCGCGGAGTCAGGAAGAATTGGGCGGAGAAGTGCGCACCCTGGTCGAGGCCGAGAAGCTCCAGCGGCACCTCGCCCGTGCACAAGACCCAGCGCGAGAGAAAGCGGGTGTCCTCGCAGTAGAAGCCATGCTCGCGACCAGCCTCCTCACGCACGTCGCCGAGGCGATCGCCGACGACGAAGGTACTGCCGTCCAACACGCTCAGAGTGCGCTCAGACAAGCTCGAGGGTCTCTGACGGCCGGTGCGTCTCTGCGGGCTGGCGTATCTCTGCCGGCTGGCGAATCACCGATCGATAGGCAGACTCATAGGCAGCGGCAACCACATCGACATCGCAGTGTGCGGCCACCCAAGCACGACAGTCCCGCGCGGCGATACGGGGAAGCTGGGCGACCGCGGCGCCCATCGCCTGCTCGTCCTCGACAAGAAATCCGGTCTGTCCGTCGAGGACCAGCTCGCGGGCGGCGCCCTCAGGGAAGGCGATCACCGGAGTTCCGCAAGCCAGTGCCTCAACCATCACCATCCCGAAGGGCTCCTCCCAGCGAATTGGCATGAGCAGCGCGCGAGCACCGGCGAAGAGCGAGTGCTTGACCGAGCCACCAACCTCACCGACGAAGCGAACACGCTCGCCATCGACGTGTGGCGCTATCTCGCGGTCGAAGAACGCCTGCTGGCCGGGCTGGATGACCCCCGCCAACACGAGCGGCACGCCCGCGGCGCGGGCGGCGGCGATCGCGCGATGGGGGCCCTTCTCGGCAGTCATCCTTCCGATCCACAACAGGTAGTCGTCCTTGTGCTCGCGCAACGGCCACGCGTGCACGTCGATTGGGTTCGGGATCGCGCCGATTGGATGAAGCCCCGTCGGCGCCGATTCGAGTTGCGCTCGGCTGATGCCCACGAGCGCCGCCTTGTGGCCGTGACGAGCGTAGAAGGCCGCGGTACTGGTGGTGAACTGCCCGTGAAGGGTGTGCACGATCGGCGTGTCGATGCGATCGGCCATCGCCAGGGCCGTGAAGCCGCAGTGATCGTGAACCACATCAAAGCGGCGATCGTAAGAGGCGAAGTCGATCTCCTCGAACGCCCGCGCGACGTGATCGACCTCGTAGAGCGAACGCTCGATCTCATCGGGGTGGGACTCCTCGAGCAGAGTCACAACACGCGCGCTCGACACAGAGCCCGGGGCGCAGAACAACGTGACCGAGTTCCCTCGCCGGACAAGCGCCTCTGTAAGGGCGTCGACCACCGACTCCACACCCCCGTACCCCGGTGGAGGAACTGAGATCCAAGGTGGAGCAAGCATCGCGACGTGCAGTGGCGCCCCGGTTGGTCGGGACGACGTCGCGGCCTCAGAATATTTCGGCGGGCTCCCCGAGGACCAACGAGGGGACGTACGGTCAGACCCAGCAGCCACGGCATTCACAGACGCTCCTCACGAGCCTCTCAAGGGCCGCGATCGCGAGGCAGAGAGGTCAGGAAGGACCCGGCGAGCGCACAATCGCCACCCGTTCAGGGCGCGATGGACATCTCCACCGTACCAGTGGCGTGCAGCGCGCCACTATGGAGAGCGCACAGGACAGCTACACCACGGGACCGGAATGCCTTATGAGAACTCCGTCACGGAGTACACGGGACGTCCCACACGCACCGAAGCGCCCGCACCGTCGGCGGTGGTGGTGTGCACGACAAACGCCTCCTCGCGTCCGTGGTCGAGGATCGCAGCAACAACATCGCTCCCGTAGGAAAGCTGCCTACCGACCTCGATCTCGCTATCGCACCCCTCGAACCGGCAGCTCAGCTTGAAGATGCGCCGCGACCTCGCCGGGCAACCGACGACAATCTGAGAACGCTCACGCAACTGGACGTAGGCCGCCTCCGCGCCCTTGCCCTGTCCCTCGATGCCAGCGACGAAGAACGTAGTCATTTGCCCCGTACCCTGGACGGTCTCGGGGGATAGCGCTTGCGCTCCGCCGATGTCATCTTTCGGATCGTCAGCGAGCCATCCTTGACCTGGATCTGGATCTCCTCCAGCTTCGCGCGACGCCGCTCGGCCGCACGATCTGCCTGTGTGAGCATACATCCAAGTTAGCGTGTCGCCCGGGTCGCCAAGGACTACCTAGGTCGTTTAGGCGAGAATGGCGAGGAGGTCGCCGACTCTCTGGCCGCGGGCGAGTGCGTCGGGCGCCTGACGGCAAGGCGACGCTGATCGCCAGTAAATCAGCGTCGCCCTCACGCGGAGCCCACCAGTAGTCCGCGGCTAGCGCTCGCCGTCCCAGTAGTCGACGTTTCCGTCGACACGACGGAGCATCACCTTGTCCTCGGGGTTACCGGGCCAGACCCCGATCTTGTTGCTGTCGGGATAGACGGCAACCGCTGGCTCGCGCGCATTTGAGAACATCACTATCCGTGCTACCGCGCCGCCGCGATTGGTCGCCTTATGTGCGCCGGTAGGACCTGGTGGGAAGCACACCATTTCACCGCGAGCGAGCTCCTCCTCACCCTCGGGCACGCGTACGACGACAGTGCCATCGAGTACGAGGAGCCACTCCTCCTCATACTCATAGTGGTAGGGGCATACGCTCTCGCCCGCCGGAAGCTCGTAGAGCTTTACCGCAAGCGCATCGCTCCCCACGACCTGGCTGATGTCTGCTAGACCCGAGCGGAAGCCATCGGGATCGGTCTCGTCATAAGCACAACCTACGTTGAGGACATTTGCTCGACGCACAGGCCGATCTTTGCAGATCGAACCCAGCGTACGCGTCCCTAGGAGAGCACACCAGCGCGTCTCAGCTCCGGCTCATACGAGATGAACCATGCTTGCACCTTCGCATGAGTGCGGTGACGTCGAGCGGCGGCTCCCACGGGTAGAGAGGGAGCGCTGGAGCCGCTGGTCCGGATCACGTTTGCTCCCACTGGCACTTGTGGAAGCGAGCGCCGCGCCTAGTGAGCGATTCACGTCCGACTCCTTGAACTGCTTTACGATTTCTTGCTCGGGAGTCTTATTACGGGGGCCGTGGTGTCGGAGTCGGTTGAGCTTGCAACGATCCTGCTGACCGACCTGGTCGGCTCGACTCGGCTGGCGACTTCTGTGGGCCCGGGGCGGGCGGATGAGCTGCGCGAGGAGCACTTCGGATTGCTGCGCCAGGCGATCGCCTCAACCGACGGGCAGGAGGTCAAGAACCTGGGCGACGGCCTGATGGTGGCGTTCGGTTCGGCCTCTGGCGCCGTGAGCTGTGCGGTGGCGATGCAGCAGCTGTTCGAGCGCCGCTACGGTGAGGCCGAGCAGGGACTGCATGTGCGGATCGGGGTGGGCGCCGGCGAGTCGACCGTCAAGGACGGGGACTACTTCGGGATGCCCACCGTCGAGGCGGCGCGGTTGTGCGCGCAGGCCCCTGCGGATGGGATTCTGATCTCGACACTTGTCAAGACGCTCGCGGGGCGCTGCGAGGGCATCGAGTTCCGGTCGGCTGGCATGTTGGAGTTGAAGGGCCTCCCCGAGCCGGTGGAGGCGTTCTCGGTTTCCTGGGCTCCACTCGGCGAGGAGGCTTCCGTGGCTGGCGGCTGGCCCTTGCCAGCGGTGCTGCGCTCGGTTCCCCCGGTCTCTTACGTAGGTCGCGTCGAGGAGCGCGGTGCTCGCCGATCTGCGGTCCATCGAGGGCGTCCTGCGCCTCGCGCTGCACGGCCTCGGCGCCGACGAGGTGGCTCAGATGATGACCGTCGTGGCCGGGTACGAGCTCGACGAGGACATCCTTCAGCCGGCGGGACAGATCGCCGCCGAGACCGGTGGCAACCCATTCTTCGTGGGAGAGATCCTGCGGGGCCTCTGGGAGTCCGGGGCACTGACCTTCGACGAGGCCAGTGGGCGCTGGAACATCGACAGCTCCGCGGCCATCGCGCTACCCGAGAGCGTGCGCGAGGTGATCGAGCGGCGCGTCGAGCGCCTGGGCAATGAGGCCCTTGAGGTCCTGACCCAAGCGGCGGTGATCGGGCGCGTCTTTGATCTCGAGCTGCTCGAGTCGATGCTCGAGATCGGGGAAAGCCGGCTGCTGGACCATCTCGAGGCAGCCGTCGCCGCCTCGCTGCTGTACGAGTCCTCCGAGCGAGTCGGGCGGTTTCGCTTCGCCCATGCGCTCATCAACCAGACGTTGTATGAGGGCCTCGGCGCCACCCGCCGTGCGCGCATGCACGGGCGGGTTGCCCAAGCGCTCGAGGATCTCTACGGCGAGGACCCGGGCAAGCACCTGGCAGAGCTCGCGCTTCACTGGCGGCTCGCCGCAGTCTCGGTCGACAGGGCCAAGGCGGCTGACTACGCCCTCAGAGCCGGTCAGCGCGCGCTTGAGAGCCTCGCGCCGGCCGAGGCCGTGAAACTGTTCGCCGACGCCGTCGAGCTGATGGGCGACCGCGACAGCGCCGAGCGTTGTCAGGCACTGATCGGGCTGGGGGAGGCGCAGCTCCAGAGCGGGGAGGCCGCCTACCGTGAGACGCTGCTCGAGGCCTCGCGGATCGCCTCGGCCATGGCGGACGCCGAACTCGCCGCGAGAGCGGCGCTGGCGAACAACCGCGGAGTGGTTTCAAGTGCGTTCGGTGAGGTCGACGCAGAGCGGCTCGCGGCGATCGATAGGGCGATCGAGCTCGATGACCCGCCGAGTCGCGTGCGCCGCGCGCGACTGCTCGCGCTCAAGGCGCTGGAACTCCAGTGGGACCCCGACTTCGGGATGCGTCGCGCGCTCGCCGAGGAGGCGATCTCGCTGGCTCGTGCCACGGAGGACACGAGGACGCTTGCCGAAGTCCTCCGGACCATCGAGGAGACGATTCGAGCACCGGATACGCTCGCCTGGCGAAGTGATCTTGCCGAGGAGCTCGTTGGCTGCATCGCCGCGGTGGTCGATCCTGCGCTTAGTCTTTCAGCGCCCTTCAACGACTTTCAGACCTGCATCGAGCGGGGAAACCTCGAACGCTTCGAGCCCACTGTGACCACAACGACACGACAGAAGCGAGCCAGGATCACGTCTTAGCCGTGGCGACGCAAGTAGTGGATCGTTGCCGTGAGGTACGTCGTCAGCGTGACGAGGAATACGACGATGGCCGCCGGGACAGACCACCAGATCCTGGCTGGGATGAGCGGCAGCCCGACAAGCAGCCACGCGCCGACCATCCTGGTTAGCATTCCTCTGGCGTTCCGCTCAGCGAACCAATGTGGGATGCAGTTCACAGCATGATCCTACGCTTGTTCTAGCCCATCACTCTTGCAATGGAGCGGCTGCTGTGGGACTAGCTGGGTGCCAGGGACGGTGTCGTTGACTCGTCGGCGTTGAGGAACTGCTCGACGGCGTCGACGTCGAGGGGGCGGGAGAATAGGAAGCCCTGTCCGTGGTCGCAGTGTTCGCGTTGCAGTGTCTCCAGTTGGGAGCGCTCCTCGATGCCCTCGGCGAGCGTCTCGATGTCGAGCGTCTTGCCGAGTTGCACGAGCGTGTGGATCAGCGCTGCCGAACCCTTCGATCCGACGATGCCGCTGATGAAGGAGCGATCTATCTTGAGGGCGTCCACGGGGAACTGGCGTAGGTAGGCGAGCGAGCTGTAGCCGGTGCCGAAGTCGTCGATTGCGATGCGGAGCCCAAGCTGCTTGAGCATGTGTAGGCGCCTGGCGGTCGCCTCGGCGTCGCGCATCAGCGTCGTCTCGGTGATCTCGAGGGTCAGCGTAGTCGGGTCGAGTCCGCTGTGTGCGAGGGCGCGGCGCACATCCTCGATCAACTCGTCGTCGTCGAGCTGGCGTCCGGATACGTTCACTGCCATGCCGATCCTGTGGCCCTCGTCGTACCAGTGCGCCGCCTGCCTACAGGCCTCCTGCAGCACCCAGCGTCCGATCGGCACGATCAGCCCGCTTTCCTCGGCGATTGGGATGAAGTCGATCGGCGGGATCACACCGCGCGTGGGGTGGTTCCAGCGGATCAGCGCCTCGACCCCGATCACCCGCTCGGATTGCAGGTCGAAGGTTGGCTGGTATTGGAGGAACAACTGTTGCTGCTCCAGCGCCTCGGCGAGGTCCATCTCGAGTGTGAGCCGATCGCGGGCGGCGGTCTGCATGCTGGACTGAAAGAGCATGTAGCGATTTTTGCCGGCGGCCTTCGCCTCGTACAGGGCGATGTCCGCGTCGCTCAAAAGCTCGGCGGCGTTCGCGCGTTCGCCCAGCGCGATTCCGATGCTCGCCGTGAGCGACAAGGGCCTGCCGGTCTGGCCGTCCATCTCGTAGGGCCGGCGCAGGACTTCCAGCAGGCGCTCGGCGACGAGCTCGGGTCCGGCGTCGAGCGCGGAGCCCTCGACCAGGACGACGAACTCGTCGCCGCTGAGGCGCGCCGCGGTGTCGCCCTCGCGCACTACTCCCTCCAGGCGGGTGGCAACGATCCGCAGCAACTCGTCGCCGGCGGCGTGTCCGAAGGTGTCGTTGACGTGCTTGAAGCCGTCGATGTCGAGATACAGGGCCGCGACCGGGATCTTCTGGCGCCGCGCACGGGCCAGCATCTGCTCCGCGCGGTCGAGCGCGAGCACGCGGTTGGGCAAGCCGGTAAGAGCGTCGTGCAGCGACTGGTGACGAAGCTCTCCGGTCTTCTCGTGGACCATGCCGAGGGCGCGCTCGCGCGAGCGCGTCAGCACCAGCACGAGCGTGAACAGCAGGAGGCTGACAATCGCTCCTCCGATGAGGACCAGCAGACCCTGCAGATTGGCCGAGAGCCAGCTTACGGCCACCGAGCCTCGGACGACCGCTCGCCACGTGCCGTCGATCTGCATCGTGGTTTCATGGGTGAAAGCGCCCGCGGGAGAAGCCGTTCCGACGCGGCCTATCAGCTGTTCGTTCTGGCCGGGGTTCCTGTGGTATAGAGCCACGCTGAGGCCGTGGTGGTTGCTGATCGCTTGGTGGATCAGGGCGGTCATTCCAAACGAGCTCCCGACCCAGCCGGCGACCGCCGCGCGGCGCTGCACGACACTCCGAAGACTCGCGCCGCGCCGGTAAAACGCGGCTTCGATGAACAGCGTGCTCACTCCCTGCACCGTCACGGGATAAACCAAGAACTGGCCGCTGTCGGTGACCCTCTGCAGGAGATGCGCCTGCAGAATGCCACCATCCTGAAATCCACCGATCGGCGAGGCAGGATTGCACCAATCTCCCTGCACCAGCCGCCCCACTTCCCGTGTGTAAGGCGTCACGGTCCCTCCAGCGGAAAGCAGACAGTAGCGCGCATGCCCGCTAGGAGCGAAAGGCACGACCGAACCGCCGACGAACGCTCGAAACGCGGGATTGGCTGCGCGTCGTGCCTGGAAGGCGGCCAGCTCAGCTGCCGGCACCACTTCAACGACGGTCGTTCCGAGTCCACTCATCTCCCGCTGCCTGCCCTGCAGCTGGGAGAACCACTGATCGAAGCGCGTGGCACTCAGGTGTGGCTGCATCGTCAGCACGGCACGCAAGGTCGTTACAAAGTCAGCGTCGCGACGCAGTAGCGTCTCCACCGTCTCGTTCACATCGGTCGAGCTGGTCTGGAACTGCTGCCTGTCGTGCGCCTTCACGCTCGATCGCCACAGCAGCGCGCTGCCGAGCGAGGCCATCAGGCCGACGGTCAGGATCGAGCAGGCAAAGACCATCCACCATCTACGACTCTTCGTTGCACGAGCCAGTGCGTCTCCGGGGTTGGCCGGCTCCGGCATCGTTGCTGGCGGCTGAGGCATACTCAACGTATCGACGCCTCGTCCTACCAAAGCTCTGGCTATTCTAGAAATTAGACTCATATTGTTAATTTTGTTAATGAGTTAGTAGATCTCCACGGGTGTGCCTGGGCCGATGCGGGCGGCCAGCCAGTCGATGCTGGCGGTGGCGAGCCGGATGCAGCCATGCGATTCGGCTCTGCCGAGTGTTCCTCCGAGGCCCTCTCGATCGTGTATCCCGATCTGGCCTGGACCGCCTTCGAATTCCTGCAACACGTTGGAGCGTGCGCTGAGTGCCAGCGCAAACGGGCCATCGGCCTCACCGGGTGCCATCTGCACGGTCTCCTCAACGAAGAACTGACCGGTCGGGGTCGGCGTGGACGGCTTGCCCACCACCGCTTGAAAGACTCTCGCCTTGCGCCCGTCGCGGTAGACCGTTACGCGGCGTGCGTCGAGATCTACCAGGATGCGCCAGCCCGTCACGAGCTCGCGGGTGCCGGCCTTGGCGATCCATCCCGTCGATCCGTCGGGGCGGCCGGGCAGCATCACCTGTAACCATGCCGTCCCGTTGGGCGCCGTCGAGTGGCCAATCACTGGCAGCGTCG
>DATNKN010000037.1:0-2815 GCA_035603375.1 Solirubrobacteraceae bacterium | reverse complement strand
CTGCTGGCCCCAGACCAGCCCGTAGAGCGTGTCGTAGTTGACGAACCCCACCCCCGCGATCACCCACAGCAGCAGCGCTCCTGCGGGGATCGCGAGAATTGCCGGCACCGTCCGCCGCCCCCTCGCGCGAGAGCCCGCGTCGGCGTGCTCCCCCGTGCGCTCTGGCGCCGGCTCGGCGGCACGCTCGTCCTGCGGGGCCAGCCGCGAAAGCAGACGCGTCCTTATGCTCATCACAGCGCGGCACGCTACCCGCTCTGGCGCTGTCGTGGCCCTGGATAGACTCAGCAAATGGTGGCCGGCGGCGCTCAATCCCTGTATCGCAAACATCGCCCACGCACGTTTGCTGACGTGGTTGGGCAAGATGCGGTGGTGCGCACCCTGCGCCACGCGGTGGAGCGCGGCAAGGTGCACCATGCCTACCTGTTCGTCGGCTCGCGCGGCACCGGCAAGACCTCGATGGCGAAGATTCTCGCCTCTTGCTTGAATTGCGAGCGCGGTGGACCGACGGTCGAGCCGTGCGGACAGTGCGACTCGTGTCGGTCGATCGCGAGCGCAACCTCACTCGACGTGATCGAGATGGATGCGGCCTCCAACAACTCGGTCGACGACATCCGCGAGCTGCGCGAGTCGGTCGCCTTCGCGCCCGTGTCGGGTCGTCACAAGGTGTACATCCTCGACGAGGCTCACATGCTCACCCAGGCGGCGTGGAACGCGTTTTTGAAGACGCTCGAGGAGCCCCCGCCGAACACGGTGTTCGTGCTCGCCACCACCGAGGCCGGCAAGGTGCCGGCGACGGTCGTGGACCGCTGTCATCGCTTCGACTTCCACCGTCCCACCGTCGAGCAGATCGCGAGCGTCGCGATGCGAGCCGCCGAGGCGGAGTCGATCGAGATCCCCCCCGAGGCGCTCGCCGCGATCGCGCGCTCGGCCACCGGCAGTTTTCGCGACGCGCTCGGCACCCTGGAGCAGATCGTCACCTACAGCGGCACGAGCGTCAGCCTCGAGGATGTGCTCGCGGTGCTGGGCGTTGCCGACGAGCAGCTGCTGGCCAGCGCGCTCGACGCAGTCGCGAGCGGGGACGCGCGCGCTGCGTTGCTCGCGGTCGCGCGGTGTGCGGAGGGCGGTCGCGACGCCAGCTCGTTCACGCGCGACCTGGAGGGTCGTGCGCGCGAGCTGCTGGTCGTGCAAACGCTCGGCGGCGTGCCCCCGGAGCTGTCGCTCACGCCCGAGATAGACGAGCGCCTACGCGAGCAAGCGGCGCGCATCGGTCCGGCCGAGGTGGTGCGTTTGCTCGACCTGCTGGGCGCGGCGCTGGAGGCCGTGCGTGCGGGCGCCGATCCTCGCACGCAGCTGGAGCTGGCGCTGGTGAAGGCCGCGGCGCCGGCCGCCGACGGTTCGACCCGCGCCCTGCTCGCGCGTATCGAGCGCCTTGAGCAGGCGCTTGCGGGGAGTGCACCGTCGTCCGCGCCGCCCCCGCCGGGCGCATCCGCGTCGGTCGCCCCCGGGTCATCGCCGGTTTCGCCCGCGCCGGCATCGCCGGCATCGCCGGCATCGCCCTCGCGTACAGCCGCGCCATCGGCTCCCTCCGCGCCGTCCTCCCCACTTGTCCCTTCGCCCAGCTCGTCGCCGGCGCAATCAGACGCAGCGCCCGAGCAGCCGATGTCCCAGCCTGCCGCCGAGACGTCCGAGCAAGAGTCTGTTGCCGCGCCCACCGCAGTCCTCGCCCTGTCCGGCCCGAGTGACCTCGACGCGCTGTGGGCGGCGGTGCACGAGTCGGTTCGCGCCGAGCATGGCCTGCTTGGTGCCGTCCTGAACGAGGCCACGCCGGCGACGCTCACCGAGGAGGAACTGCTGCTCGCGTTTCCCCCGACCGCCGCGTTTCACAAGCGCAAGGCCGAAGACCCCGCCAACCGCTCGACCCTGATCGAGACGCTGCGCCGGCTCACCGGCCGCCACTACCGTCTCGCCTTCGAGCTGCGCGACGATCTCGATGCGAATGCCGGTGCGGGCGGTGCTCCCCCGAGCGAGGAGGAGATCATGGCGCGTTTGGTGTCTGAGCTTGACGCGGAGGAGCTTCCCGAGGATTGGCTACAGCAGAAAGGCGGCGAATAGCGGTGCCCCAGCCACGACAGCGGCAACCCAACATGCAGCAGATGCTCAAGCAGGTGCAGAAGATGCAGCACGACATGGAGGTCGCTCAGCGCGAGCTTGCCAGCGAGACGGTCGAGGCCTCCGCCGGTGGCGGCATGGTCACGGTGACCGTCAGTGGCGAGCTCGAGCTGCGCTCTGTGAAGATTGCCCCCGAAGCGGTCGATCCCGAGGATGTGGACATGCTGTGCGACCTTGTGCTCGCGGCCACCAACGAGGCGTTGCGCGCCGCGCAGGAGCTTGCGGCGAAGCGGATGGGCGCGGTCACCGGCGGTCTGGACCCGGGCGCGCTCGGTGGACTCGGCGGGCTGGGCCTGCCGGGGCTCTAGCCGGGGCGCGAGGCGACGAGGACGGGTAGAGTGATATCCAAATTTATGAGGCGACAATAGTGACTACATATAGTAGTCACGATAGTGAATTCTCTAAAATGTATATGTACACCTACGACCAGACCGTCAGATGACCCACGGCCAGGCCTCCAGTTGAACTCCTTCGCTCCCCCAGTCCAGCGACTCGTCACCGAGCTGTCGAAGCTTCCCGGTGTCGGCAACCGCACCGCGCAGCGGCTCGCGTTTCACATCCTGCGCGCCTCCCCCGAGGACGCGCGCGGGCTGGCGGAGGCGATCGTGGAGGTCAAGGAGAAGGTCGGGCTGTGCGAGGTGTGTTT
>DATNKN010000028.1:0-9286 GCA_035603375.1 Solirubrobacteraceae bacterium | reverse complement strand
TGGGCCGGCTGTAACCATGTTCGGATCGGCGCGAACGCCGCCGGATCATCCTCACTATGCGCTCGTGCGCGAGACGGCATCGTGCCTGGGTCGCTCCGGGTACGCGGTCATCACAGGCGGCGGGCCCGGGCTGATGGAGGCCGCCAATCGGGGAGCGCGGGACGCTGGAGCGCTTTCGATCGGCTGCAATATCGAGCTCCCGCGAGAGCAGGCGCTGAACCCCTATGTGGATATCGGGCTGCGCTTTCGTCACTTCTTTGCCCGCAAGGTGATGTTCGTGCGCTACGCCAGCGCCTTCGTCATCGCCCCAGGCGGGTTTGGCACGCTGGACGAGCTGTTTGAGGCGCTCACGCTGATACAAACCTCAACGGTCCGCCATTTCCCGGTGCTGTTGCTCGGCGACGGCGAGTGGGACGGGCTGTTGGACTGGCTGCGAGCCCGCGCACTTGCGGAGCTGCACATAGACGCCGAGGATCTCGCCATGCTACGCGCGGTGCACCATCCTTCCGAAGTTTGCGCGATCGTCGACGCCGCACGTACACGCCAACGCGAGCATGGCGTCCGGCGCAAGCGCCGGACGACGACAGCCTCACGCTGAGCGCCAAGCCCGCAGGCCGCTCGAGCGGGATGGTGGCGATAACGGCCGCTCGCTTCGCTAGCGTTTCCAAGTCGTGGCGACGATGGCACGGTCGGGAATCGAACACCACTCCCGCCGAGGCGTGCGTGCGATCGCACTCGGGCCAGTCGCGCTCGCGCTCGTGCTGGCCGCGGCAGTATGGCGGATCGACACCGAGGGCACTCCGCCCATGGTCGTCCACCGAACGCTGGCTGCCGACGTGCGCCTGCCCGGGAGCCCGCCGACGCTGAGCTGGCCACGCGAAGGCGAGGCCGCGGTCGAAGTGCAGGGAGTTGGGAGCTTCGGCCGCGCGGGTCCGAGCACGCCGGTGCCGATAGCGAGCGTGGCGAAGGTGATGACGGCCTATCTCACGCTGCTGAGCCACCCGCTGGCTGCCGGGGCCGGAGGGTTTGCGATGACGGTGACTCGTGCGGAGGCTGCCGAACAGGAGCAGCGGGTGGACCTTGGCGAGTCAACCGTCGCGGTGCGGGCCGGCGAGCGCATTGACGAGCGCCAAGCGCTGCAGGCGCTGCTGTTGCCCTCGGCGAACAACATCGCGGCGATGCTGGCTGTGCACGACGCGGGCGACATCGCCGTGTTTGTGACTCGCATGAACGCGACCGCAAGAGAACTGGGGATGGACTCCACCACCTACACCGACCCGAGCGGGTTCGAAGCGAGCACCGTGTCTACCGCTGCCGATCAACTGAAGCTGGCCGCAGTCGCGATGCGCGAGCCGGCGTTTGCCGAGATCGTTGACGAGCCCTCGGCCGAGCTGCCCGTGGCGGGCCTCGTCACCAACTACAACGCACTCGTCGGGGAAGACGGGTACGTCGGGGTCAAGACCGGCTCGGACCGCGCCGCCGGCGGCTGCCTGGTGTTCGCCAAGCGGGTGCGGGTCGGCGGACGCACGGCGACCGTGCTGGGGGTCGTGCTTGGCCAGCATGAAGGCGCGCCGATCAACGCGGCGCTGGCGAGCGCGCGCCAGCTCGGCGACTCGGTTGCCGCCGCGCTAAGGGTGCGGGTGGTTGTGCCGGCCGGTAGCGCCGTGTTGAGCGCACGCTCGACCGGCGGGCAGGCAACGACCGCGGTCACGCGCGCCTCCCTGCGCGAGATCGGCTGGTCCGGGCTCACGCTCCCGGTGCAGGTAAGGAGGATCGGAGCGGCGAGTCGAGCGACGCACGTGCGAGCCGGTCAGCCGCTGGCGAGCGTGAGCGTATACGGCGCCGACACACAGACGACGGCGGCTGTGGCGGCTGGTCCGCTCGGCGAACCGTCGCTCGGTTGGCGCCTGGAACATCTGTTGTAGGGGACCCGCCTCGATCCTCGCTGGCGTATACCGCCCCCCGTGCCCGCCCCAGTACCCCGCCGCCGATCCCCGCCAGCGCGCGCGGGCGCCCCGCCGCCCAGCCTCCCTGGCCCGCACATGTGCCCTGCCGCCCATCCTCGACGGCGTGCGCGGCCAATCTCGTAGCGATTTGTTTCCGACTCGCTCGGCGCTCATGGAGCCGGCACGGAGGACTGGCTGAGCGGCCGATTCTCCAGCATTTGCCTGATCGCCCGCGTGGTCACCCACTCAACGCCCGCTCGCGCGCGGCCCCTGAGCCTGGATCACAACTCGGGCTTTGAGGCGATTTGTGTGCGCTGCCTCGCGCGCGGACTGGCGCTTGCACTATCGTCACAACCTTGTTCGAAGTTCACTGGTTGGAAAGCTGGTCGAGAGCCGATGTCCGCTAAGCACGCGGTGCTGGGGCTGGTTATCGAGCAGCCCGGGTACGCCTATCGGATCGCCTCCGGTGTGCGCCGACAGCTGCGCTTCGCCGACCTGGCCGACTCCTATCCCTATTGGGCGCTTGAGAAGCTCGAGAACGAGGGACTCGTGCGCAAGGTCGATGAGAACGGGAACCCGCTCGCCGGCGCGCCGGGGCGCCGGGCGATATACGAGGCGACCCCGAAGGGTGTAGCGTCATTTGAGGACTGGTTGCTGTCCACCGCCACCGAGCCGCCGCTGCGCGACGAATTGCATTTCCGGATCGCACTGTGCCGCCCTCGCGACGCACGCCGCGTGATCGAGCTTGTTTATGGCCAGGAGCTGGTGTGCCTGGGGCGCGTACAGGATCTCAAGCGCACCTCCGAAGCGGACATCGCCGAGGGATCGGAGTGGGAGCGGATGGTGCGCGTCGTTTCCCGCGACGCGGAGCTTGCGTTTTGGCGCGCACGAATCGAATGGCTCCAAGGGGTTCGGAAGATGCTCGAAAGACTGCCGGTGGAAACCGAGCGGCGAGCGCGCGCGTTAGAGCTGACGGGAGCCGGCGAAACCCGGGATAGACGGTTATTCAGCACTGAAAAATTCAGCACTGACTAGCCTCGCTCGCCGCGGATGACAACCATTGCTCTCGCGCTCGCGTCGAGGGGGTGGGCGGAGGCCAAGCGAGGGCAGGGAAGCAAAGCTCACTATGACCACCATGTCACCAATCCGCGGAGGCATTTTGCATCTCCCCACCTCTCACGATGGCCGCTACTCGCAGTCGCTTGAGCGCGGCCTGGCGATCCTCAGGGCGTTTACGCCCGAGCAGCCTTGGTTGGGGATCGCGGAAATCGCGGACGGGCTCGAAATGAGCCGGCCCACCACGCATCGCTATGCCTCCACGCTCGTGGCGCTCGGCTACCTGGAGCAGGGCCCGAGGCGCAAGTACAGGCTCGGAGTGCGCGCTGGCGATCCGGGGCGCTCGGCGGTCAACTCGACGACGTTGCGCAACCTCCCCGACCACTGTCTGGCCGACCTGCGCGATCGCAGTGGGTGCACGGCGAGCCTCGCCGTGCTCAGCGGTGAGGACATCGTGTATGTGGACCGCGCAAGGAGCGCATGGCAGGGGCAGAACGAAGTGACTGAGCGCTTGGGGCGCGGCTCGCGGCTTCCCGCGGCCAACACCGCCATGGGTCGTGCGCTGCTTGCCCACCGCGGGCCCGATCGACGCAGCGGAGCCCTTGTGGCAGGTGCCGAGGAGCAGCGTGAGTCACAGCAGGATGTGCGCGCCAGGGAGAAGCTCTTCGAGGAGCTGGAGCGCCTTCGCGAGAAGGAGTTTGTGGTCGCCGACAGCGTGCGCGTAAAGGGCGAGCGATGCGTCGCGAGCGTGGTGCGGGGCAGATCGGGCGAGATCGTGGGCGCCGTCGACGTCGCGGCACCGAAGCTGACGTTTTCTCGCGCGCAGACGCTTGAGCGACTGGCGCCGCTGGTGGTTGCGAGCGCTGAGGAAATGTCGGCGCACCTCGGCTATATGCCGTAGGAGCTACCCCTCGAGCAAGCCGATCTCCGCCGCGCGCGAAACCGCCTCAGAGCGTGAACGCGCGTCCAGCTTGCGATACACAGCGTGAGCTTGAGTCTTGACGGTGTTGGTCGAGACGTGCAGGCGAGCGCCGATCTCACGGAAACTGAGGTGGGTTGGCAGGAAGCGCAGGATGCGCAGCTCGGCCATCGTGAGCGCCGCCGGGCCGGCCAGAGCGCTGGTGGAGGCCGAGTCGATGAGCCCCCACGTGTCGTCAAGCCAGCCCTCGAACACGATCGCGTCGGGCACGCGCCGCGCCAACTGCGATGCCTCCGCCAGCAGCGCGCGCGCTTCGCCGATGTCGGCGAGACGCAGGGCGGCACGGGCGAGCACGATGCGCGTCTCAGCCTCATACCACGGGATGAAGTTGCTCAACCTGGCGAGCAGGTGCGCGGCGCGGCGAGCGTCGCGCTTGCCCTCGTCGACGCGGCCGGCGTGGGAGCGTACGTCGGCCGATACCGCGAAGGTGAGGGCCGAGGCAGGATAGGAAGCGAGCGAGTGGCGTTCGACTTGGTGGACGGCGCGAGCGATCAGGTCGACGCCCTGGTCCCAGTCGCCTTCTTCTACGGCGATCATCGCCAACTGCGACAGGCACAGCGTCTCCACGTTGGGTGCGGCGACGGCGCTGCGGTGGATGCCGTCCTCGAGGTGCTCGCGTGCGTGCGTGCGGTCGCCCGTGAGGTGATCGGCGACGCCGCGCAGCAGACAGAAGATCGAGCGCCACGGGCTGTCCTGATCCTCCCTGTCGTATGCCTGGGCCGCATGGTTGGCCATCGGCACGAGGCCCTGGCGAGAGGCGACAGCTTCGATCACGGCAACGCCCGCGGGCAGCGAAGCCAGCATTGGAATGTTCGTCGAGCGCGCCAGAGCGGCCGCACCGAGGAGCCCCCAGTGCTCGGCCTCGCGCAGGTCGCCGAGCGCGAGCGCGCTGTGAGCGGCGGTCAGCGCTAGCGAAGCATGGGTGGAGATGTCATCGGCGCTGAAGCAGCGAAGCCAGCGCTGCACCTCGCCGGTGCGCCCGTCGCTCAGGTAGCGAGGCAGGTTGCGCCACAGCAAGTCGCCTGCTCTGCAAGCACTGCCGGCGGCTACCGCATGCTCGATCGCGCAGTCGAGCCGGCCATGCTCGGAATACCACTCACTCGCGCGCAGGTGCAGCGCGCAAACGCGCTGCGGGCGGGTGTGGCGAAGTTCTGCCAGCAGCGCCTCGCGCAGCAGTTGGTGACAGCGGAACCATTCGTGGCCACGGTCGATCGGCCCGAACGGCAGATCGCCGCGTGCGAGACCCTCTAGCAGCGGGTCAGAGCCGGATCGCTTCAGCGTCGCGTCGCACAGCGGCCCCGAGAGCTGCTCGAGGATCGCCGAGCCGAGCAGAAACTCGTGCTGCTCCGCCGACAGTTGTGCGAGAAACTCGTCTCGGATGTAGTCGGCAAAGAGATGGTCACTGCCGGCGAAGCTCGCCAGGTCCGCCTCCGGACTGGGCCGATCGCGAGCTGAGAGCGCCGCAAGGTATAGCCCGGCTGGCCATCCCTCGGTGCGCTCCACGAGCGCCGCAACCTGCGCCTGGCTGACCCGTAGGCCGGCGCCGCTCAACAGGGATGCCGCCTCGGTGCGGGTCATCGCCATCTCTTCGATGCCAAGCTCCAGTAGCGCGCGGTGGGCGCGCAACCGGCCGAACGGTAGAGCTGGGAGAGTTCGGGATGCGAGCACCAACTGTGAGCCGCTCGGAAGATGCTCGGCGAGGACGGCGAGCACCTGCAGCGCGCCGGGGCTGTCGATGACGTGAGCGTCGTCGAGAATCAGCAGGAGCGGCACACCCCGACGCTCGATGGCGACGCTCAGCGTGGAGAGCACCGCCGGCGGCAGGCTGAGCCCGGATTCCTGCCAGGAGGAATCGAGCGAGGAGAGACATGCCAGGGCTTCGGTGAGCGACTCGTCGAGTGGCTCGACCTCGGCGAGCGCGGCGAGGATCGCGCGGGCAAATTGGATTGGGTCGCTGTGCCAGCTCTCGAGCGATATCCACGCGCTCGGCCGGTCCTCCTCGGCCACCCACTCGACCAAGAGACTCGTCTTGCCGTAGCCAGCCGGAGCGATGATCGCGACCACCGGGATGGTCGGGTCGCGGGCCAGCTTCGCCAGCAGTCTTCCTCGCCGCACCAGCCCCTCGCTGGAGAGTGGGCGCCCACTCTTGACGGCAAGCGACATCGACCAAAGGTAGGGCCCGAAGCGAACTGTTCCATCAGCGATCCGGCACGCACAACGCGCTCGTAGCTACGGACCCCAGGTACGTAGTAATGACGGACCAAAAAACTCCGCACCCTGTGCTGACCGCGCGGAACGCGCACGTACCTCTTGCGCAGCGAACCGGCGCTGCTACCGCCTATTGGCCGCCGGCTTTGGGCAGGTCCAAGCCGAGCGCCAGCATGATCTCCGGCGCGGCGGCCACGACCCGCGGACCGCCGACCTGCGGTGCCACGGCACGCAGCACACCGGTTACGTCCTCGGGTGTGGCGCCTTCGGCGAGTGCATTGGGCACCTGCCAGGCGTAGGAGGCTGGCGGCGAGTCGAGCGCTACCAGAGCGGCGATCTTGACGAGCGCGAAGGTGCGGCCATCGAGGCCGCTGGCGGCTAGGTCCACCTCGCGGAGCCCGACTGCTGTCTCCAGCATGTCGAGCTCACCCGCGGAGATGCCCTCGAGGGTGCGTTGTGTTTCCGGCGTGACGGCTGCCATGGCAAATCCTCTCGTTGGGAAACCTGATGCCCCCGGGTGAGACTGGACGGAGACAGCTAATTATTGGATTGCACTTATGTACTTAACCTCTTGACGCACTGCACGGGTCGCGCCGCCACACGGGCCGGCGCTACCCGCAACTTGCGGTGAATATCGAACTTGAGCGACTGCGACTACACGACCTCCCGCTGGCGCCCACCGTAGGCGACGAGGCCGTAGATGACGAGGATGTCGACGGCAAACAGAGCCAGCGAACCAAATGGGTAGGCCGGAATGAAGATCAGCTGGATGATCGCATTGATGGACGCCGTCAGGATTCCAATCCAGCGACCCCACTCGATGTGCCCAAAAATCGCTATGGCTGCACAAAACTGAATGATTCCGGTAATCATCAGAACCCAACCCCATGTGTTGAGGTCGCTAATGATGTAGGTGGCTTCGCGAACGTAGAAGTGTGAGTTGGAGATTGCGGCTATTCCGTAAATGAAGTTCAGGACGCCGACGATCGCGATCATGACGCCCGCGAACGTGACCCAACCCTCACCTTCATACCAGTCGCCGCCCGTCCCCGACGCCCGCGAAGATCCTGAAGTTGTGGGTGCGTCGTAGCCGCTGTCCATGTTGCTGCCTCCTTCGAGTAGCCAATGGGCTCGGAGCCCTATTCGAGCAGCCTAAGAACACACAGCGGCGAGCGCATCGCCCGAACTGGGTGATTTTGGGAGACAAGATCCGCATGAATCCCGCAGCGCGCATTCGTCGCCGGTCGCCATGCCCACCGGTCGAGCCCGAGCATGTATTAGCCGGCCTGAGGGGGATCCACCAGCGATGTGATCCGCCCGAAGCAACAATCAGTAGTCCGCCGAGCCCACCCCGGGTGGACTGCTGAGGCTTGGACCGTTTGGAGCAGGGATGATGCGGGTATGTGCCATGTTGCCCATGAGGATTGGTTGGTGATGCACCAACGCGTGCGCTGTGCGCACTGCCACAACTGGACTGATGCGCTGCTCGTGTGGGCAGCCGGAGACTGCTGCCCGAGTTGCAACGCTTCGATGACGCTCCAACCCACTCCACCGCCAGAGGAGCCGCCGTCGGATGCACCGCGGCGGCAAGGGCCGGGCAGGTTTGCCGGGCCCTCGCCGGGCAGACTGCCGCAACCCGGCACCGGCCAGCTGAGCAAGCAACTTTAGGCGCGGCTCAGCTGGAGCGCTTGGCCTGCTGGGCGAGCACCTTGCCGAACGCGGACTCCACCTCGGTTGTCATGCGCTGCTTGAACACGGCCAGGAGTGCCTCGGAGGCGATCGGCCGCAGGGCGTCGATCGCACCGATCATCTCATCCCAGCGCTCATCGGGCTGGCCGGCGCTCTCGAATGGCTGCCAAAGCTCTCGCAGGAACAGCTTGACGAACGCACGCGAGATCGACTCGCAGTCGCGGCTGACCCGCTCGACGAGCGCGAGCGCCGCGTGCATCGAGATTCCAAGCGCCGTGACTTCCTCGGCGGCTTTCATCAGTGCCGGACTGGGTACTTCGAAGCGGTCGTCGCCAAGTGGGACGAGCAGCTTGAGCTTGCGGATGCGTTCGGCGGTCTTTGCGTCGATGTCGCCGAAGCGCTTTGCAAGCTCCTCTCCCGTAACGACCTCGGGGGCCTCGGTGGCAAAGGGCGTGGTCATCGCGTTGCGCAAGCCGAGCAGGCGCCCGGCCGCTCCTCCGGAGGCGCTCATGAGCCGCTCGATGGACGCGAGATTGAAGCCGTCGGCCTGCAGGTCGAGGATCAGGCGCAGGCGGGCAACGTGCTCGGCGTTGTAGTAGCCGATCCGCGCACGAACCTCGGGCGCGGGGAGCAGCCCGCGTGACTGGTGGTTGCGGATGTTGCGCACCGACATCCCAACCTCGGCGGCGAGTTGCTCGATCGTCAGGCCCTCTCCTTGGGACCCCTGATCGTGTTCAGGAGAGGAGTCATGTGGGCTCCTCCGGGGTATGTCTGTCGTATCGATTCGCGATCCCGCCACCTCGATCCAGGATACCATCTTGCATGTAACCTCATTTGAGGTATCATTGATTCAGGTCAGATGAGCTTGCCTTCTCAATCCCGCCCTGAATCGACCCATGGCTGAGCGTGGCGTACCGCCACGGGTGCCCGCGGGCCGGCGCCGTGCGCTGGCGCTGATCAGGTCGTTCACCTCGCCGCTGCTGCCCGACGACTATCTGGAGCTGGTCAACCCGCTCTGGTCCACGCGCGAGCTGCGCGGGCGGATCGAACGCATCGAGCGCGAGACGTCAAGCGCGGTGACCGTGCTGATCAAGCCGGGCTGGGAATGGCAGGGTCACCGGCCGGGGCAATATCTGCGCCTTGGGATCGAGGTGGACGGCGTGCATCACTGGCGCGCCTACTCGCTGACCTCCGACCCGAAGCGCGCGGACGGCTGCATCTCGATCACACCGAAGCTCGTGGAGGGCGGAAAGGTGTCGCCGTTCTTGTTCGGGCGCGTGCGCGCGGGGACGATCGTACGCCTCGGAGGCGTGGAAGGCACGTTTGTGCTGCCCGACCCGCTGCCCGCGCGCCTGCTGTTTGTCAGCGCCGGCAGTGGAATCACACCGATCATGAGCATGTTGCGCAG